>DASWER010000128.1:0-20502 GCA_036394655.1 Burkholderiales bacterium | reverse complement strand
GGCTCTGGTGGCGCGGGCGCGCGGAGCCCGGCTACCGGGAAGCCGTGCCCGAGCGCTTCGGCATCTACAGGGGCGAGCGGCCGCCAGCGCTATTGTGGATTCATGCCGTGTCGGTAGGCGAGGCGCGTGCCGCCGAGCCGCTGGTGCGCGCGCTTGCGGGCGCGGCTCCCGATCACCGCATCCTCGTGACCTGCACCACGGCCGCCGGACGCGAGACCCTCGAGCAGCTCTATGGCGATGCGGTGCTGCGTGCCTGGCTACCGTATGACTACCCGGAAACGGTGCAGGCGTTCCTGGAACACTTCCGGCCGCGCCTCGGCGTCCTCATGGAAACCGAGGTCTGGCCCAACCTCCTGGCGCAGTGCGCGCGCAATGGGATGCCGGTGATGCTTGCCAATGCGCGCCTGTCCGAAAAATCGGCGCGCGGCTATCGGCGCTGGCGAGCACTCGCCGGCCCGGCTTTCCGCTCGCTCGCCGCGGTATGCGCCCAGAGCGCTGCCGACGCAGAGCGCCTGCGCGCCCTGGGCGCTCGAGGGGTGGAAGTGGCGGGCAATCTGAAGTTCGACATCGCGCCGGATCCTGCCCAGCTCGCCGCGGGTCGCGCCTGGCGCAGCCAGGTGGCGCGGCCGGTGATCCTGCTCGCCAGCACGCGCGAGGGTGAAGAGAAGCCGCTCCTCGATGCTGCCGCCGCCGCTCGCGCGCTCATCGTGGTCGTGCCGCGGCACCCGCGGCGCTTCGACGAAGTGGCGCCGCTCGCGCAATCGCGCCGCAGCCGGCAGCCGCTGCCCGCGCCGGGCGATCGCGTGCACCTCGGCGACACGATGGGCGAGATGGCGTTCTATTACGGCGCCTGCGATGTCGCGATCATCGGCGGCTCGTTCGCACCGCTCGGCGGCCAGAATCTGATCGAAGCGCTGGCTGCCGGCGCACCGGTGGTGCTCGGCCCGCATATGTACAACTTCGCCGACGCCACGCAGCTCGCCCTGCAGGCGGGTGCGGCGATCCAGGTGCCCGATGCCGGTGCTGCGATGCAGGCCGCGCTGCGGCTGCTGGGTGAAGAGGAGCAAAGGCGCCGCATGAGCGAAGCCGGGAAAAACCTGATTGCGGCCCACCGCGGCGCCACGGGGCGCCATCTTGCGGCTTGCCGCCGCCTGCTAGGGCTGTAACGCGCGGTTCACTTCCTCGAGGTCCTCGTCGCGCAGGCTGCCGACCGCGGCCTTGAGCTTAAGCTGGTTCACCAGCAGGTTGTAGCGCGCGACGGCGAGATCGCGCCGCGTCGAATAGAGCTGCTGCTGCGCGTTGAGCACGTCGATGTTGATGCGCACGCCGACCTCGTAGCCGAGGCGGTTCGAGTCGAGCGCACTTTGGGATGAGATGAGCGCCTGCTCGAGCGCGCCGATCTGCGCGATGCCGTTGATCACTGAGAGATAGGTCTGGCGCGTGGTCAGCACTGCGGTGCGGCGGGCATTCTCCAGGTCCTGGCGCGACTTGAGGTAGTTTGCTGCCGCCTCGCGCTCGCGCGAGCTGAGGCCGCCGCCCTGGTAGAGCGGAATGGCGAACTGCAGGCCGATCTGGCCAGTGCTGATGTCGCGGCCGACCGACTGCTGCAGGGAACCGGTGTCGCGCGTCGTGCCGTAGCTGCCGACGATGTCGAGCGTTGGCCAATGAGCGCCGCTCGCACGCTTGGACTCGAGTTGCGCCACCTCGGTGGCGGCTTCCTGCGCGAGCACCGGGTAGGCCTGCTTTTCCGCGATCTCCACCCAGCTCTGCATGTCCGAGGGCGTGGGCGGCGAGAGGCGCACGTCGGGACGCAGCGGCTTCAGCTGGCTGTATGCCTTGCCGGTGATGGCCTGCAGCGCGCTGCGCTTCGTTTCCAGGTCGTTCTGCGCAGCGATTTCCTGCGAGACGGTCAGGTCGTAACGCGATTGCGCCTCGTGCGTATCCGTGATCGTCGCGGTGCCGACCTCGAAGTTGCGCTTCGCCTGGGCGAGCTGCTCCGAAATGGCGGCCTTTTGCGCACCGACCAGCATGAGCGTGTCCTGCGCCGCCTGCACGTCGAAATAACCCTGGGCGACGCGCAGCGCGAGGTCCTGCGCCGCCTGGCCGTAGGTGGCTTCCGATTGGCGCACCTGGAAATCGGCCTGCTGCCATTGCGCGAAGTTCTGCGGCCGGTACAACGGCTGCGACAGGTTGAGCGAGTATCCGGCCGTAGTGGGGTTTCTGTGGAAGCTCGGCGTCACGACCGTATTCGTCGACACCACATCGATGTCCTGCCTCGCAGCGTTGGCGCTCAGGTTGACCGACGGGAGGAGAAGCGCGCGCGCCTGCGGGATGCGCTCGCGCCCGGCCTCGAGCGTATAGCGGGCGCCGGTGTAGACGGCGTCGTAGCGCTGGGCATCGCGGTAGATCTGCAGCAGATCTTCCGCAGCCGCCGGCAATGCGACGGCGGCCAGCGAGAAGGCCAGAATTCTAATAAAGCGGCACCGACGGGTCGATCGTTCTCGACCAGGCATCCACGCCTCCCGCGAGATTATGGACTTTCGAATAGCCCGCTTTTTCCAGGAACAGCGCGACCTGGCGGCTGCGCCCGCCGTGGTGGCAAATGGCGACCACGTCCTGGTCCTGCTCGATTTCGCTCAGGCGTGCCGGTACTTCGCGCAGCGGCACGAGCCGAGCGCCCGCGATGCGCGCCTTCTCGTATTCCCAGGGTTCGCGCACGTCGAGCAGCAGCGGTCTTGCGCGGCCCGCATCGGCGAGCCACGCGGCCAGCTCGGTCGCGCTGATCTCTCTCATCGGTTCAAAAGCGGAAACGGGGTGGCTGCTCGGCGTTGACGAGCGGCGCGACTACGGTCTCGAACAGCTCGACGCTGTGATACGCCTGCGGCCCGGTGCAGCTCACGATGCAGGCGGTCATTGCCGGGGCTTCGCCGACCACGGCGAACAGGCGCCCGCCGACCTCGAGCTGCTCGAGCAGGGAGCGTGGCAGCACCGGCGTCGATCCGGTCAGGACGATGACGTGGTAAGGCGCGTGGCGCTCCCAGCCGCGGGCAGCGTCGCCGATCTCGAGAGTGACATTGTCCGTGCCATGGCGCTCGAGGTTGCTCCGGCCGAACGCGGCGAGCGCCGGCTTGATCTCCACCGAAACCACATGCGCCGCACGGTGGGCGAGCAGCGCGGTGAAATAGCCGCTGCCGGTGCCCACTTCGAGCACGCGGTCGCTTTTGTGCACATCGAGCTCCTGCAGCGCGCGTGCCTCGAGCTTGGGCTCCCACATGCGCTCGCCATCCTCTAGGGGAATCTGCAGGTCCGAGAAGGCAAGCGCGCGGTGCTTCTGCGGCACGAATTCCTCGCGCGGCACCACATAGAGCAGATCGAGCACGTCCTGGTCGAGCACCTCCCAGGTACGGATTTGCTGCTCCACCATATTCGTGCGTGCTTGCTCGAGATCCATTGGCGAGCGGCATTATAATCATCGCCTTAGCGTTGGGGGTCCCGCGCGCAATGGAAGCTGAGCGCCGCGGGTGAGAGACACCCTTCGAACCTGATGCGGGTCATCCCGCCGTAGGGAAGCGCACATGAACGCCAATCCGAAGTTTCTTGCCGCCACCGCTCACGTCGACGACGCGGCGATCCACCCGCTGCCCAATTCGCGCAAGGTCTATGTCGGGGAGCTGCGCGTGCCGATGCGCGAGATCACGCAAAGCGGCGCCAATCCGCCGATCATGGTGTACGACACCTCAGGGCCCTATACCGACCCCGAGGCGCGCATCGATATCCGCAAGGGCTTGCCGGCGCTGCGGGAGAAGTGGATCGCGGAGCGCAACGACAGCCAGCAACTCCCCGGCCCTTCCTCGGAGTTTGGCAGGCAAAGACTGAGCGACCCCAAGCTCGCCGAGCTGCGCTTCGACCTGCATCGCAAGCCGCGCCGCGCGTTGCCGGGGAACAACGTTTCCCAGATGCACTATGCGCGTAAGGGAATCATCACGCCGGAGATGGAGTTCATCGCTCTGCGCGAGAACCAGCGCCTGGTCGAGGCACTCGCGTTCCAGCACCCCGGTCAATCCTTCGGTGCCGCGCTGCCCAAGCTCGTAACAGCGCAATTCGTGCGCGACGAGATCGCCCGCGGCCGCGCCATCATCCCGGCGAACATCAACCACCCGGAAACCGAGCCGATGATCATCGGGCGTAACTTCCTGGTGAAGATCAACTGCAACATCGGCAACTCGGCGGTCAGCTCGTCGATCGGCGAAGAGGTGGACAAGATGACCTGGGCGATCCGCTGGGGCGCCGACACGGTGATGGACCTCTCCACCGGAAAGCACATCCACGAGACGCGCGAGTGGATCATCCGCAACAGCCCGGTGCCGATCGGCACCGTGCCGATCTACCAGGCATTGGAGAAGGTCGACGGCAAGGCGGAGGCGCTGAGCTGGGAAATCTTCCGCGACACGCTGATCGAGCAGGCCGAGCAGGGCGTCGACTACTTCACCATCCACGCGGGGGTGCGCTTGCCGTTCATCCCGCTCACCGCGAAGCGCATGACCGGCATCGTGTCGCGCGGCGGCTCGATCATGGCGAAGTGGTGCCTGTCGCATCACAAGGAGAGCTTCCTCTACACGCATTTCGAAGAGATCTGCGAAATCATGGCGGCCTACGACGTGTCGTTCTCGCTCGGCGACGGGCTGCGCCCGGGCTCGATCTACGATGCCAACGATGAGGCCCAGTTTGCCGAGCTGAAAACCCTGGGCGAGCTCACCAAGGTGGCGTGGAAACATGACTGCCAGGTGATGATCGAGGGCCCGGGCCACGTGCCGATGCAGCTCATCAAGGAGAACATGGAGCTGCAGCTCAAGCATTGCGACGAGGCGCCGTTCTACACCCTGGGACCGCTGACCACCGATATTGCGCCGGGCTATGACCACATCACCAGCGCCATCGGCGCGGCGATGATCGGCTGGTACGGCACGGCGATGCTCTGCTACGTCACGCCGAAGGAGCACCTCGGCCTGCCGAACAAGAAGGACGTGAAGGACGGCATCATGGCCTACAAGATCGCGGCGCACGCCGCCGATCTCGCCAAGGGCCATCCGGGCGCGCAGCTGCGCGACAACGCGCTCTCCAAGGCCAGGTTTGAATTTCGCTGGGCCGACCAGTTCAACCTGGGCCTCGATCCGGACACGGCGAAGGAGTTCCACGACGAGACGCTGCCGCAGGACGGCGCCAAGGTGGCGCATTTCTGCTCGATGTGCGGGCCGCACTTCTGCTCGATGAAGATCACGCAGGACGTGCGCGACTACGTCGAGCAGGGCTTGAAGGAGAAGGCGGTCGAGTTCGTGAAGAAGGGTTCGGAGCTCTACCCGAAGCGCACCGACTAGGGCTGGGCGTTCACGAAGAGCTCCGCGGGATCGAACGGCACGCTGCCGTGCTCGAGCGTGCCGAGGATCCGGTAAGGCTCGTCTTTCTTCGCCTTCGGCTCGCGCGCGAGATCGAGCATCTTGTGCGGCACCATCGGATGGCCCTGCGCGTCGCGGATCACCATCACGCGCGGCATCAGGCGCTTGGTCGGGTTCTGCGCGATCACCACGCCGACTTCGCCGCTGTTCAGCTCGACCACGCTGCCGATCGGGAAGATGCCGATGCAGCGGATGAATTGCTCCACCAGGTGCGCGTCGAAGAACACGCCGCGCCACTTGTACAGCATGCTGATCGCCGCGGACGGTGAAACCGCTTCGGCGTAGGGACGCCTGACGGTGAGCGCGTCGAAGGTGTCGACGATCGCCGCGATCGAGCCGATCATGCCGATCTCGTTGCCGCGCAGGCCCTTCGGATAGCCGCTGCCGTCGTGGCGCTCGTGGTGCAGGGCGGCGACGCGCGCCAGGTCGCCCGGCAGGCCGGGGCTCGCGCGCAGGATCTCCACCGAATAATTGACGTGCAGCTTGGCCTGCTCGAACTCCTGAATCGTCAGGCGGCCGCGCTTCTCGAGCAGCTCCTTCGGCAGCCGCACTTTTCCGATGTCCTGAAGCAGGCCGAGGTAACCCAGGAACTCGATCTGCCCCGGCTCGAGCTGCAGGAAGCGGCCGAAGGTGATCATGTAGATCGAGACGTCGACGGCGTGCGACTCGGCGTATTCGCCTTTCGCGCGCAGCTGCGAGAAGAGCAGCAGCGCATCGGGATTGCGCAGCACGCTCTCGGTCATGCTGGTGACCGCGGACTTGACGCGCTCGGCATCGAGCGTGCGCCCGATGCGCGCCGCCGCGATTATCTCGCGTATCAGGACGCGGCTGTTCTTGTGCGCCTGGCGCGCGGGCCGGAACTCGACCTCGACCGGCACTTTTTGCGGATAAGCGATGCGCAGCACCGGCGCCGGCTCGGTCGGCACGCTGCGCTCGACGTCGACGATCACCGTGCTGCAATACTTCTTCAGCGCATCGAGCTGCTGCTCGTTGCCGAGCACGAATCCCTGGAACATGAACGGCGTGTCGGTCCACGGCCGATCGAGCTCGGCGATGTACATGCCGAAGCGGAGCTCATTGACGGGAATGCGTTTTTTCACTCTCGCTTAACATACGCTGAAATCATGGAGTGGAGCTTGCTCGGACTGGTTAAGGTCGGTGCGGCACTGGTGGTCGGCGTGCCGCTCGCGGCGTACCTGCTGCAGGACAAATTGATATTTCTTCCGCAGGCGATCAGCGATGCGCAGCGCGAAGTGATCGCTGCGCGGCATCGCGAAGTCGCTGACGTTTTTTTGCAAGTTGTCGATGGCCCGCGGCTGCATGCCTGGCATGTCAAAGGCGCAGCCGATGCGCCGCTGGTGCTCTATTTCGGCGGCAACGCCGAGGAAGTTTCGTGGCTGCTCGACGAATTGCCGCGCCACGCTCTAGGCGCTGGCTGGCTGCTGGTCGACTATCGTGGCTACGGCTCGAGCGGCGGCGCGCCCTCGGAGCAGGCGCTGCATGCCGATGCGCTCGCCTGGTACGACCGGTTCTCGAGCGCGAGCCCGCGCATCTATGCGTTCGGGCGCAGCCTCGGCAGCGGCGTCGCGGTGCGCCTTGCCGCCGAGCGCCGACTCGAGGGCGTGATACTCGTGACATCTTTTGACAGCATGCTCGAGGTCGGAAAACACCATTACCCGTTTCTACCGGTTGGCCTGCTGCTCAAGCACCGTTTCGATTCGCTGAGCACCGCGCCCAAGATCACCGTGCCGCTGCTTTGCATCGTCGCGGCGCAGGACGCGATCATCCCGCCGCAACACGCGCAACGGCTCTACGACGCCTGGCGCGGGCCGAAGCGCTGGCTCGCGCTCGCCGCCGGCCACAACGACATCCACAACCATCCGGATTACTGGTCGAGCATCCGGGAATTTCTCGCCGGCCGCTAGAATCCGCCGATGCTCGATCTCGTCCACGCGCTGATCCTCGGTGTCGTCGAAGGCCTGACGGAATTCCTGCCGATCTCGAGCACCGGGCACTTGATCGTCGCTGCCGAGCTGCTCGGTGCCACCGACGAGCGCTGGAAGGTGTTCAACATCGTGATCCAGACCGGCGCGATGCTCGCCGTGGTATGGGAGTACCGCGCGCGGTTTTTTCGCATCGACGTTGTGCTCTACCGCAATCTGCTGGTGGCTTTCATTCCGGCGGCGGTGCTGGGGCTCGCGTTCTCGAAGTACATCAAGAGCACTTTGTTCCACGCGGTGCCGGTGGCGCTCGCCTTCATCGTCGGCGGCGTCATCATCCTGCTCGTGGAGCGGCGTACGTTCACCCCCAGGGTGGACAGCACGCGCGCCATGACCTGGCTCGACGCGCTCAAAGTCGGCATCGCCCAGTGCTTTGCGCTGATTCCCGGAACCTCGCGCTCGGGCGCGACGATCATCGGCGGCATGCTCTTTGGTCTCTCGCGCAAGGCGGCGACCGAGTTCTCCTTCTTCCTCGCGGTGCCCACGCTGGTCGCCGCCGGCGGCTACGATCTCCTGAAGAACCGCGAGCTGCTAACGGCGAACGATGTGCCGATCTTCGGCGTCGGCGCCCTGACCGCGTTCGTTTCCGCCTTCGTGGTGATCCGCTGGCTGATCCGCTACGTGGCGACGCACGACTTCAAGCCGTTCGCCTGGTACCGCATCGTCTTCGGACTGCTGGTGCTCGGGACCTACTACAGCGGCTGGATCAGCTGGGGAGAATGAGCTGGGCCGATTGAATCAGGACTGGGTCCAGGGCAGGCCGGCCTTGCGCCAGCCGCCGACGCTGTTGCGGTGGCTCGCCGCGTCCTTGTCGCCCTCGAAGCCCTCGAGCACGTTGTAGGTCTCGCGCCAGCCGGCCCGCAGCGCGGCCTCGGCGGCGCCGTGCGAGCGGGCACCGGAACGGCAGATGAACATCACCGGCTCGTCCTTCTTGGTTAGCGCGGCGAGCTCGCCCAGGAATTCCGGGTTGGGACGGCTGCCCGGATAGGTCTGCCATTCGATGGTCACGGCGCCGGGAATGGCCCCGACGTAAAGAAGCTCGGGCTTGGTCCGCACGTCGACCAGCTTCGCCCCGGCCTGCATCAGCTTGTGGGCTTCGGCCGGAAGCAAGGCCCCGGCGTAGGGGAGTCCCATCTTTTTGGCCCGCTCGGCCGCGGTTTTTTTGATGTCGTCCATCGCTTGATTCCGATTATAGGCGTGGGGCAAGATGCACTAGCCACGTGCATATCGCAACGCGATGCTCGCCTTCAGTGCATCTTGGACCGTTAGAATCCGGACTGCCGCGGGGATCCTTTGGCATGGAAACTGCTCCCCCGCCCGTCTACACCACCTACACCAACCCAGCGAGGAGAGTCCCCGATGGCGATGACGCCTGATGACGTCCTGAAGCTCATTAAAGACAAGGAGGTCAAGTTCGTCGACCTTCGCTTCACCGATACGCGCGGCAAGGAGCAGCACGTGACGGTTCCGGTGAAGTACTTCGACAAGGACAAATTCGAGGCGGGCCATGCCTTCGATGGCTCATCGATCGCCGGCTGGAAAGGCATTCAGGCCTCCGACATGCTGCTGATGCCCGACGCCTCCTCGGCGCGCATGGATCCGTTCACCGACGAGCCGGTGCTCAACATCAGCTGCGACGTGTACGAGCCGATGGACGGCAAGCCCTACGACCGCGATCCGCGCTCGATCGCCAAGCGCGCCGAGACCTATCTCAAGTCCACCGGCCTCGGCGACGTGTCGTACTTCGGCCCCGAGCCCGAGTTCTTCATCTTCGACGGCGTCACCTGGAACGTCGACATGTCGGGCTGCTCCGTGAAGATCAAGTCCGAGGAGGCGCCCTGGTCCTCCGGCATCGACTATGAGTCGGGCAACATGGGCCATCGCGCGCCGGTGAAGGGCGGCTACTTTCCCGTCGCGCCCATCGATACGCTGGGCGACATCCGCAACGCGATGTCGCTCGCGCTCGAGCAGCAAGGCGTCGAAGTCGAGGTGCATCACCACGAGGTGGCCGCGGCCGGCCAGTGCGAGATCGGCACGCGCTTCGCGCCGCTGGTGCAGCGCGCCGACTGGATGCAGATCCTCAAGTACACGGTATGGAACGTCGCGCACTCGTATGGCAAGACCGCGACCTTCATGCCCAAGCCGGTGGTCGGCGACAACGGCTCGGGCATGCACGTGCACCAGTCGGTGTGGAAAGGCGGCAAGAACCTTTTCGCCGGCAACGGCTACGCCGGCCTGTCCGATTTCGCGCTGTTCTACATCGGCGGCATCATCAAGCACGCCAAGGCGCTGAACGCGATCACCAATCCCGGCACCAATTCGTACAAGCGCCTGGTGCCGGGCTTCGAGGCACCGATCAACCTCGCGTATTCCGCGCGCAACCGCTCGGCCGCCTGCCGCATCCCGTACGTGTCGAGCCCCAACGGGCGACGCGTCGAAGTGCGCTTCCCCGACCCGACCGCCAATGCCTACCTCGCGTTTGCCGCGATGCTGATGGCGGGGCTCGACGGCGTGCAGAACAAGATCCATCCGGGCGAGCCGATCGACAAGGACCTCTACCACCTGCCGCCTGAGGAGGCGAAAAAGGTGCCGAACGTCTGCGCCTCGCTCGAGCAGGCGCTCGCCTGCCTGCAGGACGACCATGCGTTCCTCACGCGCGGCGGCGTGTTCTCGGAGGACTTCCTCGAGTCCTACATCGCGCTCAAGAATGAGGAGCTGACGCGTTTCCGCATGACCACCCATCCGGTGGAATTCGACATGTATTACGCGTCGTAGTCCGCAAAGCTTCTCGCGCGTTAAAGAAGGGGCGGCGCATTTTCGTGCGGCGCCCCTTTTTCATTCGAATGATAGACTTAGCTCATGTTTCGTGCCGCCATACTCCTCGTCATCGGCGCCCTTGTGGTGGGACCGGCGCGCGCGCAACAGCCGCAGGTGACCGAGATCTTCAAGTGCAAGGGTCGCGACGGACATTGGACCTACACCAACGACCGGCGCGAAGCCGAGAAGCAGAAGTGCGAGGTCGTCACGCGGCAGGTGAACGTCGCGCCGGCGCAGAAGCAGGGCAGCGCGCCGCCGGCTTCGAGAACCGCGCGTCCTTCGGAATTCCCAAAGGAATCGCCCTCTGAGCGCCAGACCGCGCGCGAGCGCCAGCGCCTGATCCTGGAAAGCGAGCTCAACAACGAGCAGGCCGCACTCACCAAGGCACGCGAGGAGCTTGCCGCGCAGGAGCAGACGCGCAGCGGCGACGAGCGCAATTACGCGCGCGTGCTCGAGCGCCTTCAGCCGTACAAGGACAGCATCGAAACGCACGAAAAGAACATCGAAGCGCTCAAGCGTGAACTGAGCAACCTGTACCGCTAAGTGGCCTCCCCAGGGCAGCAATTCGCCGGACTGGAGCTGCTGGCCACCGCAGTAGTCGCGCTCGACAGCGAGTTCGTCGTGCGCTACGCCAACCCCGCCGCCGAGAACCTGCTCGCCACCGGCGCGAAGAGCCTCAACGGGCAGCCGTTTCTGCAGTTTTTTGTCGAGCGCGCCGAGCTCGAACGCGCGCTGGGCGAGGCGCTCACCACGCACTGGGATTATTCGGCGCAGAACGTGACGTACGGCCGGGTGGGCCGCGAGCCCCTGCCGCTCGCGTGCACCATGACACGCATCGAATCCGAGGGCCTGGCGCTGCTCGCGGAGCTGCGCCCGATCGAGGAGCAGCTGCGCTACGCGCGCGAGGAGCGCCTGGTGTTCGAGCAGCAGGCCAACCGCGAGCTGATCCGCAATCTCGCGCACGAAATCAAGAATCCGCTGGGCGGCCTGCGCGGCTCGGCGCAGCTGCTCGAGCGCGAGCTCGATAAGCCCGAGCTGCGCGAATACACGCAAGTCATCATCAAGGAAGCCGATCGCCTGCAGCGGCTGATGGACCGGATGCTCACGCCGCATCGCACCCCGCGCATCGAGCCGCTCGGCATGCACGAAGTGCTCGAGCGCGTGCGAAGCCTGATCAAGGCCGAGTTCGGCGTCGAGATCCAGCGCGATTACGACCCGAGCATTCCGGAGATCGTCGGCGATCGCGAGCAGCTGATCCAGGCGGTGCTCAACATCGCGCGCAACGCCGCGCAGGCCGGAGGCGCGAATGTCACATTTCGTACGCGCGCCGTGCGCCAGATCACCATCCTCAGGCGCCGCCATAAGCTGGCATTAGAATTGCAGGTAGTCGACGACGGGCCCGGCGTACCGGAAGAGATCCAGGACAGGATCTTCAATCCGCTTGTATCCGGGAGGGAAGGCGGCACCGGCTTGGGACTTTCGCTCGCGCAGACGTTCGTCCAGTACCACCAGGGCGTCGTCGAGTTCGAATCCCGCCCCGGCCGCACAACATTCAGGATCATGCTGCCGCTGACATGAAACCGGTCTGGATAGTCGACGACGACCGCTCTATTCGTTGGGTGATCGAGAAAGCGCTGAGCCGCGAAGGCATCGCTTTCAATTCCTTCTCCTCCGCGCAGGACGCGCTCGACGCGCTCTCCGGGAGTGCGCCCGAAGTGCTGGTATCCGACATCCGGATGCCGGGCCTCTCGGGCCTGGAGCTACTCACTGCGGTGAAGCAGCGCCACCCCGCGGTGCCCGTCATCGTGATGACGGCTTATTCCGATCTCGATTCGGCGGTCGCAGCATTCCAGGGCGGTGCCTACGAGTACCTGCCGAAGCCCTTCGACATCGATCAGGCGGTCGAGCTGATCCGCCGGGCGCTCGACGAGAGCCGCCGCGAGTCCGAGGCCGCAGAGGCGCCCGGCGAGACCCCCGAGATCCTCGGGCAGGCGCCCGCGATGCAGGAGGTTTTCCGCGCCATCGGCCGCCTGTCGCAGTCCAGCGCGACGGTGCTCATCACCGGCGAATCAGGCACCGGCAAGGAGCTTGTGGCGCGCGCTCTGCACCGTCATAGCGCACGCGCGGCGAAGCCCTTCGTCGCCATCAATACGGCCGCCATGCCCAAAGATTTATTGGAAAGCGAGTTATTCGGGCACGAGCGCGGCTCCTTTACCGGGGCGCAGCAGCAGCGCCGCGGCCGCTTCGAGCAGGCCGAGGGCGGCACGCTGTTCCTCGACGAGATCGGCGACATGCCGGCCGAGCTGCAGACGCGCCTGTTGCGCGTGCTCTCGGACGGCACCTTCTACCGCGTCGGCGGGCACCAGCAGCTCAAGGCGAACGTGCGCGTCATCGCCGCCACCCACCAGAATCTCGATCAGCGCGTGCGCGACGGCAGTTTTCGCGAAGACCTGTATCACCGCCTGAACGTGATCCGGCTGCGCCTGCCGAGCCTGCGCGAGCGTGCCGAGGACATTCCACTGCTGGCGAAGAATTTCCTCGCGTCGAGCGCCAAGCAGCTCGGCGTCGAGCCCAAGCGCATATCCGAGGACGCGATCGCGCATCTGGCGCGCCTTGCGTTTCCCGGCAACGTGCGCCAGCTCGAGAACCTGTGCCACTGGCTCACCGTCATGGCCGCGGGCCAGGTGATCGACGTCGGCGACCTGCCGGCGGAGTTCCGCGACCAGAGTGCTGCCGCTGCCTCGGATTGGCTGTCAGCGCTGGAATACGAGGCCGAGCGGCGCCTCGCGCGCGGCGACACCGGGATCCTCGATGCGCTGGGACGTCAGTTCGAGCGCGCGCTGATCAGCAAGGCGCTCGCGCGCACCGGCGGGCGGCGCATCGAGGCGGCGAACCTCCTCGGCATGGGCCGCAACACCATCACGCGCAAGATCCAGGAGCTCGGCATCGAGGACGACGCCGAGCGCGAGAAGCCCGAGAACGGAATTTAGGCGCTGCGCTGCGCCCGCTTGTCCTTTACGCCGGCATCCGCTGCGCCCGCTGCTGCCGCGGCACGCCGGTTCGCATCCAGCTTGGCGTCCACCAGCCGCACCACTTCGTCGAGTACCTCCGAGCGCATGCCCTTCTGGGCGGCGATCGTCTGCACCAGGCGATCGACGCGCTCGATGTTCGGCGCGCCGGCGTGCAGCGCTCGCGCTGCTGACGACGGGCTTTGCAGCCCTTGCGCCGCCGCGGCGTATTTCTCGAACGGCACCAGGTCCTTCTCATTCGCGCCGAGCGAGACGCAGAGCTTGACCACCCAGTTGTACATGGCGCGCGAAGCTTCCAGGTCGGTGTGCACCGCGTCCTTGATCGAGCGGATACCGTCTTTGGTGATGCAGCGGTAGTTGCCGGAGATCAGCATCGCCCACTTGGCGAGCGGCACGAACACCGATTCATGCACCTTCAGTTTCACCGGCAGCTCCAGGCCCTCGTAGCGCGCGGCCTCGATATCTTTTTCGAGCCGTCGCAGGATCGCCGTGTGCGCGTCCGAGGGAAAGCGCGCCGACTTGAAGTTGGTCGGCAGCCTCACCTGCAGCACGTTCGATTTTTCCTCCGGCGGCCGGAATGCCTGCGGGTCCGGGCTGCACAGCGTCATGAATTTCGGATCGAAGCTCGCCCATACCGAAGGATCCGTATAGCAGCCCTTCAACGCATCGGCGGTGATGCCGGGAATGCGGGCCAGGTACGGCAGCGGCGGCATGTTCATGATCGACATGCACGGCAGCTTCGCCTTCGCCACCGCATCCAGCAGCTCGCGCACGCCGGGTGAGCGGTACTGCGGCTCCTGCATCCCGAGGACTGCGAGGTCGAAGCCGGCCGGCTTAACCGCCGTCGGCACGTCGGCCGAGAGCTTGCCTGGGAGCTTGCGCGAATCCACTTCGACCAGACCCTCGCGGCCCTTCACCGGCATGCGCACGCGCGTGCCTTCCTTATTGATGAGTTCTACCTCTGCGGGTACACAGACGAGCTTCACGTTATGGCCGGCGAGCAACAGCTTGGTCGCGAGCAGCGAGCCATAAGAAGCCCCGAAGATCAGGATGTTGTATGCCATTTTGGGTTCCACGATGTGAAATGCCGCGTTACTGGATGAGAAATGACAGCCTACTCCGAACGGCCCACGATTTCATGTTGCAGTGCCGCATTCAGTGTCATACGATGTTCCAATGCCGATCTCCGCCCCTAAGCCGCAGGACATCACCGTAACTGGCCGTGTTACGGCTCAGTTTGCGGAGATCCTGACCCCCGAAGCGCTCGATTTCATCGCCAAGCTGCACCGGCAATTCGAGCCGCGCCGCCAGGAACTGCTCCTGCAGCGCGCCGCGCGCCAGCGCGATTTCGACGCCGGCCGCTTGCCCGATTTCCTGCCCGAGACGCGCCAGGTGCGCGAGAACGACTGGAAGATCGCGGCACAGCCAAAGGACATGCTCGACCGGCGCGTCGAGATCACCGGCCCGACGGATCGCAAGATGGTGATCAACGCGCTCAATTCCGGCGCCTCGACCTTCATGGCGGACTTCGAGGATGCCAACTGCCCGACGTGGTTCAACATGATCGACGGGCAAATCAACCTGCGCGATGCGGTGCGCCGCAGCATCACGTTCCAGCAGGGCGGCAAGCACTACCAGCTGAACGAGAAGACCGCGGTGCTGATCCCGCGGCCGCGCGGCTGGCATCTGGACGAAAAGCACCTGATCGTCGACGGCAAGCCGGTTTCGGGCGGCATCTTCGATTTCGCGCTGCTCTTCTTCCACAACGCCAAGGAACTGCTGTCGCGCGGCTCAGGACCTTATTTCTATCTGCCGAAGATGGAGTCGCACCTCGAGGCGCGGCTCTGGAACGATATCTTCGTCGCCGCCCAGGCCGAGCTCGGCATCCCGCGCGGCTCGATCCGGGCGACCGCGCTGATCGAAACGGTGGTCGCGGCCTTCGAGATGGACGAGATCCTGTACGAGCTGCGCGAGCACTCGGCGGGACTCAACATCGGCCGCTGGGACTACATCTTCTCGTGCATCAAGAAATTCCGTGCCGACAAGAATTTCTGCCTCGCCGACCGCAGCCAGGTGACGATGCTCGCGCCGTTCATGCGCGCCTACGCTCTTTTACTGGTGAAGAGCTGTCACCGCCGCGGCGCGCCCGCGATGGGCGGCATGGCGGCGCAGATCCCGATCAAGAACGACCCCGCGGCCAATGAGGCGGCGCTCGAGAAAGTGCGCCAGGACAAGCTGCGCGAAGTGACCGACGGCTGCGACGGCACCTGGGTGGCGCATCCCGGGCTGGTGCCGATCGCCAAGCAGGTGTTCGACCAGCACATGCCGCAGCCCAACCAGTACGATCGCCAGCGCCCCGACGTCAACGTGACGGCCAAGGACCTGCTCAACTTCCAGCCGGAGAAGCCGATCACCGAAGCCGGGCTGCGCAACAACATCTCGGTCGGCATCCAGTATCTGGGCTCCTGGCTCGCCGGCAACGGCTGCGTGCCGGTGTTCAACCTGATGGAAGACGCCGCCACCGCCGAGATCTCGCGCTCGCAGATCTGGCAGTGGATGCGCTCGCCGAAGGGCGTGCTCGAAGATGGCCGCAAGGTCACCGCCGAGCTCTTCGAGCAGCTCCTCGCCGAGGAGCTCGCCAAGGTGAAAGCGGCCTACAGCGAAGGCAAGTACGACGAGGGCGCGAAGCTGTTCGAGAAAATCACCACCGACGACAAGTACGTCGAGTTCCTCACGCTGCCCGCGTACCCGTTGATCGACTAGCCCGCTCTGGCCAGCCGGTAGCGGCCATCGGCCGCGCGCTCGACTCCGGTTTCCTTGCGCACGGCGTCGAGCTCGATCAGCACATCGCGCCCGTCGCGGCTGCCGGCGGCTTCCATCAGCTCGCGGAAGCTCTTCGGTCCGGATTCCAGCGCCTGGCGCACGCTCGCACGCGGCCGCGCCGCGAGCTGCGGCGCCTCCGGCACGCGATAGTCGGTGGCGCGGTTCCAGCCGAAGGGAAACGTGAGATCGAAGCCCGCCTTTGCCCCGGTGCGGCTGCCGTCGAGCGAGGGGTCGAGCGGGATGCAGCGGAAGCCGCTCGCGACCACCAGGTCGCGGTCGGCCTGGAAGCGTGTGGCGAAGGCCCAGTCCATCTGCGCGTCGGAATAGATGTCGATGTCGTCGTCGACCACGAAGACATGCTTCACGTCGGCGTTCGATCCCATTATCGCGGCGATCGCGTTGCGCACCTCGCCGGGAGCGCGCTGGCGCAACGAGAGCCGCAGGTTGTACATGCCGCCGCACGAGGCGGTGGCGTAGACCGCGACCGGTTCGCGCACCGCGGTCATCAGCGCGCTCCACGCCGCGGCTTCGGTGCGCAGCGCGCACAGTTGTGCGGTGTCGGTGCAGTCGAGGCGCCGCCCACCGATGGTCACGGTCTGGAACAGCGCATCCTTGCGCATGGTGATCGCGCTCAGATGGAACACCGGGTTGGTCTTCATGTGGCCGTAGTAGCCGACGTATTCGCCGTACGGCCCTTCGCTCTCCACCCAGCCGCGCTCGTCGACATACCCCTCGAGCACGATCTCCGCGTCTGCCGGCACCATCGCGTCGATGGTGGCGCATTTGACGAGCGGCACCGCGGCAGCGCGCAGCCCGCCCATCAGCGCGATCTCGTCCGCCATCGGCGACATCGCGGTCGCGGCGACGCTGTCGGCGGGATGCGAGCCGATCACGAACGCGACCGGCATGCGCTCCTTGCGCTTCACGTATTCGGCGTAGAGCGCGCGCAGGTCGCTCGGCGCAATCAGATCGATACCAGCCTCAGTGCGTCCGCGCAGCATCATGCGGCGGTAGCCGACGTTGCGTTTCGTGCCATCGAGGCTGCGCGTGATGTCGATGCTCGCCGAGATGTACGGCCCGCCGTCCTCGCTGTGCTGCAGATGCACCGGCAACTTGGTGAAATCCGCCTGCGCGCCGGTCCACACCACCTGGTGCACCGGCGCCGCACTCGACGAGACTTCGATCGGCGCGATCGACGCCTCGAGCCGACGGGTCACTTCGGTGCGCAGCTCCTGCTCGGTGACGCCGAAGGCGAGCGCCAACCGGCGCCGGCTGCCGAGCACGTTGCCGACGAGCTCTGCCTTTTCCGGCCCGACCGCGCGAAACAGCACCGCTTTCGGATTGCCGTCGAGGTGCGCGCCGATGTCGACCAGCTCGAGCGGCTTGGCCACCACCTCGAGCTCGCCTTCATCCGCGAAGCGCTCGACCGTGCGGCGCAGCCGGAAGCGCTCCAAGTCGGTGTCATGCTTCGCGATGCGCGCCCCCTGATCCTCGCAGAAACTTTGTTACAGCGGAAACCGATCGTATCATCCTCATTTCACGCGGTAGCCGAGCCGCGCCGACAGCTCGCGCGCCGCGCGCTGCACCGCGCACGCGATGGCGCCGTCCCATCCCACGTCGAAGCCGCCCTGCGGCCCGAGCGCGGCGATCACCGCGACGATGCCGCCGCCATGGCCGAACACCGGCGCCGCGATCGAGGCGACGCCGCGCAGCAGATCGCCCTGCACGCGCGACAGCCCGCGTGCGCGGATTTCCTCCAGGCGCGCCGCATAGCCGCGCTTCGCCTCCGGCATGCGGACGAACTCGGCCTTGAGCATTGGTGCTGTCACCGCGCTCGGCAGATAGGCGGCGAAGAGGCGCCCGGTGGCCGAATTGGCAAGCGGCATCACCCAGCCCGCGCGCACGTTGGTCGCCACCGGACGCGTCGACTCCTCCCAGCGTGCGACCACCGGGCCCTTGTTCCCCCAGATGGCGAGCAGCACCGTCTCGTCGATCTCGGCGCGCAGCTCGGCGATGACCTCCGCGCCGAACTTGAGGACATCCATTGTGCCGAGCGCGGCAAGACCGAGCTCGAGCGCAAGCGGCCCCAGGCGATAGCGGCCGCTTTCGCGGTCCTGCTCGGCAAGCCCGGCGCGGATCAGGCTGACGAGATAGCGGTGCGCCTTGGCGGGCGGCATGGCGGCCTTGGCCGCCAGGTCCTTGAGCGCGAGCGGCAGGCCGTGCTCGCCCAGCACCTTGGCCAGGCGCAGCCCGACTTCCAGCGAGTTGATGCCCAGGCGTTGCCGCTTGGCTTGCGCAGGTGCCATTTCGATTAGTAAAATAAGTTGTACATATTGTAATTAACTCGGGACCCGGCCCATGCGCTTTTCGCTGTTCTCGGTGAACGACCACTATCCCAGGCTCGAGCGCACGGTGCCGCAGCTCTACCAGCAGGTGATCCATTCCTGCGAGCTCGCCGAGCGGCTGGGCTTCGACACCTTCTTCTGCGCCGAGCACCACTTCCACGAATACGGCGTGGTACCCGATCCGGCGGTGATGCTCTCGGCGCTGGCGCAGCGCACCAAGCGCATCCGCCTGGGCACCGCGATCTCGATCCTCACGTTCCACGACCCGCGGCGCATCGCCGAGACCTACTCGATGGTCGACATGATGAGCGGCGGGCGGCTGGTGTTCGGCGTCGGCTCGGGCTACCTGGCGCACGAGTTCGTCGGCTACGGCAAGGAAGGCAAGGAGAAGCGCGACCGCTTCAACGAGAACCTCGACATCGTCAAGCGCCTGATGGGCGGCGAGACGCTCTCCTACAAGGGAAAGTTCTCCGCCAGTGACAAGGTGGTGCTGAACGTGCTGCCGAACGAAGGCCGCGTGCCGCCGATGTACGTCGCGGTGCTCGCGCGCGAAGGCGCGTTCCACGTCGGCAAGCAGGGCAACCGCATCTTTACCGTGCCCTATGCCTCATGCAAAGACTTCGCCGACATCGGCACCATGCTCGCCGAATATCGCCGGGGGCGCGCCGAGGCGAGCCTCGCGGCCGATGACGATGACCATGTGTTCACGCTGCACACCTATGTCGCCAAGACCGACGACGAAGCCAAAGTGCAGGCGAAGGCCGCCTATGACCTGTATGTGGACACGCGCCTGTATGCGAAGAGGCACGTGTACGAGGACATCATCGCCAACGGTATCTGCCTGTTTGGTTCGGTCGAGACCGTGGCGAAGAAGATGTGCCAGTTGCACGAGATGGGCATCCGCCACGTCGCCACGATGCACAACTTCGGCGCCCTCGACCCGGCGCTGGTCGAGCGCTCGATGACATTGTTTGCGCGCGAGGTGATGCCGAAAGTCGAAAGCCGCATAGGAGCCACCGTATGAAGCTGACACCGCGCATGCTGAATCACGCCGCGTACGTAACGCACGACGTCGCCGCGACGGCGGATTTCTATACCCGCATCCTGGGCATGGAGCTCGCGAGCACCATCTTCGACGATCACGTGCCCTCGACCGGCGACGATTTTCCGTACTTCCACATCTTCTTCCGCATGGCCGACGGCTCGACCATCGCGTTCTTCGAGGTGGCCGACCTGCCGCCACGCGCCAAGCCCTCGCATCCGGCGTACGACGTGTTCGATCACATGGCGCTGCAGGTCGAGGACCGCGCCGAGCTCGCGCACTGGCGCGACTGGTTAGCCAAGAACGGCGTCGAGGTGCTCGGCCCGATCGATCACAAGGGCATGATCGAGAGCATCTACTTCCACGACCCCAATGGCATTCGTCTCGAGCTCACCGTTCCGCTGGATGCGCAATGGAACCGGCACACGAAGCAGGGCTACGAGGATCTCAAGCGCTGGGTCGAGACCAAGGAGCAGGCCAAGCGCGAGGGCCGCGACCCGGCCCAGGCGCTGCTCGCGATGATCCGCGAGTCGAAGAAGCGCTACCTCAGTCCAGCTTGATATTGAGCGAGCGGATCAGGGGCAGCCAGCGGTTGCCCTCCGCTTGCAGGAACGCGGCGAACTGCTCCGGCGTGTCGCCGATGATCTCGAGCCCGAGGCCGGTGAGCTTCGCGCTCACGTCGGGATCGCGCAGCGCTTTCACCACCTCGGCGTTGAGCCGGGTGATGATCTCCCGCGGCGTCCTCGCCGGCGCCGCGACGCCGACGATCGGCGCGATGTCCAGGCCGTCGTAGCCGAGCTCCGCCATCGACGGCACGTCGGGCGTCACGGCGAGCCGCTTGGTCGAGAACGAGGCGAGCGCGCGCAGCTTGCCGCTCTTCAGGTGCGGCAGCACCACCACCGTGTCGATCGCGGCCATCGGGATCTGACCCGCGATGACGTCCTGCACCACCGGGGCGATGCCCTTGTATTGCACATCGGCGATGTCGAGCTT
>DASWER010000127.1:0-1666 GCA_036394655.1 Burkholderiales bacterium | reverse complement strand
CCGAGCGCGACGACTTCGCCGCGTCGCTCCGGGCACATCGTGCCGAGGCCGCCGATCATGATGCCGAGGCTGCCGAAATTGGCGAAGCCGCAGAGCGCGTACGTCATGAGGAGCCGGCTGCGCTCGGAAAGATTGGCGTTGGACAAATCGATATAAGCGACCAGCTCGTTCAGCACGGTCTTCGTGCCGAGCAGCGCGCCCGCCGTCTGCGCCTCGGCCCACGACACGCCCGCGAGCCACGCCAGCGGCGCGAGCACCACCCCGAGCAGGCCTTGCAGGCTGTAGGGCGCGATCACCAGGTTGACCAGCGCGACCAGCGCGACGAACACCACCAGCATCGCCACGATATTGATCAGGAGCTGCGCGCCCTCGAGCGTGCCGCGCGTGATGGCGTCCATGCTGCCGCTCGCCTCCGAGCGCAGCTCCAGGTCTCCGGTGGTGGCCTCGCCAAGCGGGGGCACCATCACGAACGAGACCGCGAGCGCGGCCGGCGCCGAGAGGATCGATGCGATCAGCAGATGCGCCACCGCATCGGGCAGCCGCGGGCCGAGGATGCTGGCGTAGAGAAACAGCACCGTGCCGGCGATCGACGCCATCCCGGCCACCATGATCGCGAACAGCTCGCCGCGCGAGACGCGGGCGAGGTAGGGCCGCACGAAGAGCGGCGCCTCCACCATGCCGACGAACACGTTCGCCGCGGTGGAGAGTCCCACCACGCCGCCGACGCCCATCGCCTTGCGCAGCGCCCAGGAAATCGCCCGCACGATGGCCGGCAGCACGCCCCAGTAGAACAGCAGCGCGGACAGCGCGCTGATCACCAGCACCAGCGGCAGCGCGCGGAACGCGAGGATGAACGTGGCCTCCGGCGCGGTGACCGCGAAGGGCGCCGGCGCACCGCCGAGATAGCCGAACACCAGGCCGGTGCCGGCTTGCGTCGCGCGCTCGAGGACCAAGAGCGCGTCGTTGAGCGCGAGGAATGCGCTTTTCACCATCGCTACCTTCAGGAACACGACCGCCAGCACCAACTCGAGCACGATGCCCGCGCCCACCGCACGCCACGGCACGCTGCGCCGCTCCTCGCCGAGCAGCCAGGCGATGGCGACCAGGCCGGCCATGCCCGCAAGCCCCTGCATAGAATCAAGCATGGCGGTGGTCAATGTCTTTGTAGTTTCCTGTTTGTGCGCGGAATGGTGCGATACCTGCGTCGAGTACCGGCCGGGTTTCCTTGCGCTCGCAGCGAAATTCCCGCACGCCGAGTTCCGCTGGATCGATATCGAGGACCAGGCCGACGAAGTCGGCGAGCTCGAGGTGGAAAACTTCCCCACCATCCGCGTCACCCGTGCGCATGGGGAAAATGAGGAAGTGCTGTTCCACGGCACGCAGCTGCCGATCCACGCGCACCTCGAGCGGCTGCTGCAGGAGCTTTTCGCTAGGCAGGAAAAATAGTCGCAATCGTGGCCTGGATCGCCTCCGCGGCGGCGCGCGGGTCGGCGGCCTGCCGGATCGGCCGGCCCACGACGATGTAGTCCGCGCCGTTGGCAAAGGCCTGCGCCACGTCGACCGTGCGCTTCTGATCGTCCGCGCGGTTCTCCACCGGTCGGATGCCGGGCGTCACCACGAGGAGCCGATCGTGGAACTCGCTCTTCAGGCGCTGCGCCTCGAGGCC
>DASWER010000126.1:0-2427 GCA_036394655.1 Burkholderiales bacterium | reverse complement strand
GCGGCGATGGGCCGGGATCGCCTCGGGGATGAGATCGGCGAGGTGCGGGCTGTAGAACTCGGCGAAGATGCCTTCGCGCGTCATCTTCTCGAGATCGGTGCCGATCGTTTCGACGGCATCGAGCTGGAAGCGGCCGCCGCGCGCTTCGGTGATGGTGCGCTGCGAAACCTTTTCGCTGTTCGAGCGCCACAGGTCCACCTTGATGCCGTACTTCTTCTCGAATGCCTGGAGGAGCGGGCCGGATTCGCTCGGCGCGAGCGAGGTATAGAGCACGACTACGCCCTCGCGGCGAGCCTGCTCGCGGTCAGGACGGCCCTGAAGGTAGAGCGCATCGTGCGACGGTTGTGCGTGGACCGTCGCCGCGAAGAGGAGCGCGAGCGCTGCCGACATGGCCATACAATAGGATAAGTAATTAATCTGACCTGGAGGGGGATGATGAAAGTTCTCGCATTGGTGGGCGCGGCGCTCGTCGCATTGAGCGCGCAGGCCCAGGACACGATCAAGATCGGCGTCATCACGGACCGTGTCGGCGTGTCCAAGCCGTACTCGGAGCCTTCGACCGAAGGCCTGGTCTTCGGCGCCAACGAGATCAACCGCAAGGGCGGCATTCTCGGCAAGAAGATCGAATTGCTGGTCGAGGACGACCAGTCGCGTCCGGACATCTCGGCGGCGCTTGCGCGCAAGCTCATCGATCAGGGTGTGGTCTTCATCCTCAGCATGTCGCTCACGCCGGCAACGCAGCAGCAGCAGACCGTGACGATGGAGGCGAAGACCCCGCAGATGACGCCGATGAATTCCGGCGACACGCTGACCACCCAGCTGCCGAACCCGTATTTCTGGCAGACCGGGCCGCTGGGCTCGATCCAGATCGCCACGCTCCTCGCGCATGCGCGCGCGAAGAACCTGAAGCGCGTCTCGCTGATCACCGACAACTCCGACCTCGGGCAGCTGATCGCCAGGTTCTTCCGCTCGGGCCTCGGGAAATCCGGCATCCAGATCGTGTCGGAGGAGGTAGTGCCGCGCGGTGCGACGACGGCCGAGCCGCAGATGCAGAAGATCCGCGCCGCCAACCCGGATGCGCTCTTCCTGGCGGGCGTGCTGACCGCGGAGAACGTGCTCATCCTGCGCGCCTACCGGCAGTTCGGGCTCAAGTTCCCGATCCACTCGTCGTACAACCTTTCGGTGCCGGTCTATCTGACGGTGGGCAAAGGGCTGGTCGACGGCGTGACCTTTGTCGACGCCTATGACCCGGACAAGCCTGAAGTGAGGGAATTCGAGGCCGCCTATAGGAAGGCCACCGGCAAGGATCCGTTCAACATGCATGGCTACGGCTACGACGGCATCATGCTGGTCGCCGAGGCGATCAAGAAAGCCGGATCGACCGACAAGGAGAAGATCCGCGAGGCCATGCAGAGCCTGACGTACCAGGGCGTGATGGGTGCGAAGGGGATGAAGTACAGCTTCCCGGAAGGCAAGCGCGCCGGCTTCGATCCCAACGGCATGGTGGTGCGGGTCTACGAGGGCGACAAGCAGGGCCGCGTGGTGTACACCGGCCAGAAGTAGTTGCGTGATTTTCTAGAGCTTGGCGTAAGCGCAGCCGCGTCGGGCTGCGTTTACGGCCTGCTCGCGCTCTCCTACCTCTTGATGATCCGGCCGACCGGGATCATCAACTTCGCGGTCGGCGAGTGGGCCATGGTCGGCGCCTTCGGCGGCTTCCTGCTGCTGACCGAATACGAGTGGCCTTACCCGTTGGGGATGGCGGCCGTGCTGGCCTTCATGGCCTTCCTCGGCTGGGCGACCGAGCGCATCGCGGTGCGTCCGCTGGTGGAGAAGGGCGCGCCGCTGATGGCGCCGATCCTCGCGCTGCTCGGCATGCTGGTGGTGTTCCGCGAAAGCATCTCGGTCAGCTTCCCGCCCGATCCGCATCCGGTGCCGTTCCCGTTCGGCTTCGGCCGGCTGGAGTGGGGCCCGCTCGGCGGCTCGTATCAGAGCTTCTTCATCATCGGCACTACTCTTTTTGTTTTTGTAGGCGCATGGCTCTTCTTCGAGCGCACCGTCGCCGGCAAGAGTTTCGAGGCGGTGGCGCTGCACCGCCGCGCCGCGGCGCTGATGGGCATCAACCTCTCGCGGGTTACCGCGCTATCCTTTGCCGCCGGCGCCAGCATTGCCGGCCTCGCCGGTCTCCTCGTGTCGCCGAACATCTCGGCGCATTACCTGATGGGCATCCCGCTCGCGATCCAGGGATTTACTGCGCTGGTCATCGGCGGTGTCGGCCGCGTCGAGGGCGCGCTGCTGGGCGGATTGCTGCTGGCGTTCGCCGAGCAGCTCACCGTGCGCTATGCGCCGATCCCGGCGGGATATGCGCAGGGAGTGCCTTTGCTTCTTCTCATGGTCTTTCTTCTCGTCCGTCCAACGGGTCTGCTGAGA
>DASWER010000125.1:0-7749 GCA_036394655.1 Burkholderiales bacterium | reverse complement strand
CGCTCGGGATAGCGCAGCGCCGTCTGCAGCACGATCGCGCCGCCTTGCGAGAAACCGGCGAGCACGATTTTGTTCGCCGGGAGTCCTTGAGCGCGAATCAACTCCTCGGTGATCTTTTGCGAGGCGCGCAGGCCCGCTTCGTCTTCCGCTCCGCCGCCCAGCTGCAGGATGTCGTACCAGGCGCGCATGCGCATGCCCTGGTTGATGGTCACCGGGCGCATCGGCGCGTGCGGAAAAATGAAGCGCAGCGGTTTTTTCAGTTTCAGCTCCGGCACGATCGGCTCGAAGTCATGGCCGTCGGCGCCCAGGCCGTGCAGCCAGAGGATGGCCGCCTCGGGCCTGGGGCCGGTTTCGATCCTGATCGCGTCGACGCTCACAGGATGCGATTGAACCACGCCAGCGACAGGCCCGCGCCCGCGATCAGGAAGGCGGCGGCCGCCGCGGCGAAGAACGCGGTGATCTCGGTCTGCTCGCGCTGCAGGACGAACTTGGCGGTCAGGCTGTCGTAGATCTTCTTGAGTTCCGCCCCGCTGGTGGCGTGGAAATACTCGGCGTTGGTGCGCTCGGCGATCGCCTTCAGCGTCGCCTCGTCGAACATCATGTAGATCGAGTAGCCCTCGACCGCGACCGGGCCGCCCTGCGCGTTGCCGAAGCCGACCGTGTAGACGCGCACGCCGCGGTCTGCGGCCAGCTTCGCCGCCTCGAGCGGATCCGGGCCCATGGTGCGCCGGCCGTCGGTCAGCAGGATGATCGCGGCGTTGGGATTGGAGCCGGGCGGCAGCGGCTTGATATCGCGCGCCGGCGACTTCCTGTTGAAGGTTTCGACGTCGATGCCATCGTTCGGGAAAAGCGTCGCCAGCGAGACCAGGATACCGCTGCCGATCGCGGTGTGGCGATCGAGCTGCAGGCGGTCGATGGCGCCGATCAGATCGTCGCGATCGCGCGTCGGCTGCTGCACCAGCACCGCGGTGCCGGCGAAGGAGACGATGCCCAGGCGCACGTCGCCCGGCTGCTCGAGGATGAACTCGCGCGCCGCCGCCTGCGCGGCGGCCAGGCGGTTCGGCAGCACGTCGCTCGCGCGCATGCTGAGCGAGACGTCGATCGCGAGGATGATGGTGCGCTGCTGCGAAGGCAGCGTGATCATGGCGGTGGGCCGCGCGGTGGCGAGCGCCGCTGCGGCGAGCGCCAGCGCATAGAGCGCGAGCGGCAGATGCTGCTGCCAGCGGCTCGCCTTCGGCACCTCGAGCCCCGGGATGCGCGCTTGCCGGCGCCGCAAATAGGCGAGGGCGAGCAGCGGCGCGGCGGCGAGCAGCGCGAGCGCTTCGGGCCAGAGGAAGGTCATGGCTCGCGCTTGCGGATCGCCGACTTCGGCCGGAACGCCTTCACCACGCTCTCGTGCGTCTCGATGTAAGGCCCGCCGATGAGATCGATGCAGTAGGGCACCGCGGCAAAGATGCCCGGCACCTCGGGCAGCCCCTGCAGCGTCTCGCGAATCGACTTCGGCTGGCCCGGCAGATTGATGATCAGCGCCTGCTTTCGAATCACCCCGACCTGGCGCGAGAGGATCGCGGTCGGCACGAATTTCAGGCTGATTCGGCGCATCTGCTCGCCGAATCCCGGCATCACCTTATCCGCTACCGCGAGCGTCGCTTCGGGCGTGACGTCGCGCGGCGCGGGCCCGGTGCCGCCGGTGGTGAGCACCAGGTGGCAGCCGCGCTGGTCGACCAGCTCCTTCAACGTGCTCTCGATCGCCGGGCGCTCGTCGGCAATCAGCCGCGTCTCGTCGCGCCACTTGGGCGCGGCAATCGCGCTCGCCAGCCACTCCTTCAGCGACGGGATGCCTTCGTCCTTGTACACGCCCGCCGAGGCGCGGTCGCTGATGGAGACGAGTCCGATGATCAATTCTTCGCTCACGGGCGAATTCCTGTCGCCCCCCTGTCAAGGGGGGAAGCGAGCTTGCGAGCGGGGGGTTGGTTTTGAAAAGCAAAACCCCCCGTTCGCCTTCGGCTCACACCCCCCTTAACAGGGGGGCGGCATTCGTCATTCCTCATTGGCCGAAGCAGGACTATCAAGCGCCTTGAGAACCCGGAAAAGCTCGCGGAACGCCCGCGGCGGCCGGCCTTCCTTCAGCTCGCGGCGCGCGTTGCGGATCAGCGTGCGCAGCTCTTGCGCCTCGGCGCGGGGGTGCTGCGCCACGTAATCGGTGAGCGCCTCGTCGTTGGCCAGCAGTTTTTCGCGCAAGGCTTCAAGTCGCCGGTGGCGCGCCGCCTCCTGCGCGGAGCCGCCGGTGAGCGCGTCGAGCTGCGCGCGGATCGGCTCCGGGTCGACATCGCGCATCAGACGGCCGATGTATTGCAGCTGGCGCCGCTTGCCTTCGTGGGCGGTGATGCGCTTGGCTGCCAGCACCGCCTCGCGCAGCGCCTCGGCAATGTCCATCGTCCCGAGCTGGGATTCGGGCAGCTCGACCAGGGCGATGCCGAGCTGCTGCAGCTCGAGCATTTCTTTTTTGCGTTTGGTTTTGCTTACCGGTGGAGCTGCGGAGTCCTGCATCGCGGTTATCATAGCGCCCCCATGCCGAAGCGCCACGGTTTCACCTTCGCCGCCGCCGAGCTTCGCGCGATGGCCGAGCAAGTGCTTGCGCGCGCGAAAAGCGGCGGCGCGAGCGGCTGCGATTGCGAAGTGTCGGAGGCCTACGGCCTCACGGTGACGGTCCGTAAAGGAAAGCCCGACACCATCGAGCACAACCGCGACCGCTCGGTCGGCGTTTCGATCTACATGGGCGATCGCCCGAAAATACGCCGCGGCCATGCCAGCACTTCGGACGTGTCGCGCGCGGCGCTCGAGCAGACGGTCGACGCCGCGCTCGCCATCGCACGCCACACCGCCGAGGACGACTGCGCGGGGCTGCCGGATCCCGAGCTGCTCGCCAAGGACGTGAAGGACCTGGATCTGTTCCATCCCTGGGCGATCGAGACCGAGGAGGCGATCGAGCTCGCCAAGCGCTGCGAGGACGCGGCGTTCGCCACCGCGCCGGTGATCCGCAACTCCGAAGGCGCCACCGTCTCGACGCAGCAGTCGCAGTTCGTGCTGGCCAACAGCCTCGGCTTCACCGGCGGCTATCCCGGCTCGCGCCACTATCTCTCCTGCGCGGTGATCGCGCAGCAGGCCGGCCTGATGCAGCGCGACGATTGGTATTCGAGCTCGCGCGTCGCGGGAAAGATCGCCGAGCCGCGCGCGCTCGGGCGCTATGCGGCGCAGCGCGCGGCGGCACGCCTCGGCTCGCGCAAGATCGCCACCTGCCAGGCGCCGGTGCTGTTCGAGGCGCCGGCGGCGATCGGCCTGCTCGGGCATTTCGTCTCGGCGGCGAATGGCGGCAGCCTCTACCGCAAGACCAGTTTCCTGGTCGACAGCCTCGGCCGGCAGGTCTTTTCCCCGGCGGTGCAGATCGAGGAGCGGCCCTTCGAGCGCCAGGGCGCGGCGAGCACGCCGTTCGACGACGAGGGCGTGGCGACGCGCGAGCGCACGGTGGTGCGCGCGGGCGTGCTCGAAGGCTATTTCCTCGGCAGCTATTCGGCGCGCAAGCTCGGCATGCAAAGCACCGGCAACGCCGGCGGGCATCACAACCTGCTGCTGAAATCGAATGGACCTAACTTTGCCGGCATGCTGCGCAAGATGGGACGCGGGCTGCTGGTCACCGAGCTTCTCGGCCACGGCATCAATCTCGTCACCGGCGACTATTCGCGCGGCGCCGCGGGCTTCTGGGTCGACGGCGGCGAGATCCAGTTTCCGGTCGAGGAGATCACCATCGCCGGCAACCTGCGCGACATGTTCAAGGGCATCGTCGCGGTCGGAGCCGACGTCCTGGTGCGCAGCGGCCGCTCGTGCGGCTCGATCCTCGTCGAGAACATGACCATCGCGGGCGACTAGTCCGCAGGAACCAGAGGCCTAGCGTCCGATGCGACTACTGCTGCTGCTCTGTCTGATCGCTTGCGCCGGCCTGGCGCAGGCCCAGCAGCCGGATGTCATCTATGTCCCGACGCCGCAAGACGTAGTCGACGAGATGCTGAAGCTCGCCAAAGTGGGCAAGGGCGACGTGCTCTACGACCTCGGCTCGGGCGACGGCCGCATCGCGGTGACCGCGGCCAAGCGCTATGGCATTCGCGCCACCGGCATCGACATCGACCCGCAGCGCATCCAGGAAGCCAACGAGAACGCGCGCAAGAACGGCGTCACGAATCTCGTGCAATTCCGCCTCGAGGATCTGTTCCGGGCGAATTTCAGCGAGGCGACGGTGGTGACGCTGTATCTATTGCCCGACTTGAACGTAAGACTGCGGCCGCGCCTGCTGGCCGAGCTCAAGCCCGGCACGCGCATCGTGTCGCATCAATTCGACATGGGAACCTGGCCGCCCGAGCGCAAGCTCGAGTTGAACGGCCGCACTATCTACTTGTGGACGATCCCGCCGCGGCAGTCCCGGAAGCCGTAGCGAGCGCGGACTGGTCGATCGCGGCGAGGTACTCGCCGACCGACTGCCAGAATTCCTCGCGGCTCTCGAGGCCGGAGTGCCCGAGGCCCGGCAGCAGCACGGTCTTCACCGCCCCGCCCCAGCGTTTCGCCAGCGCCAGACCGTTCTTCACCGGGGTCACCTCGTCCTTCTCCGCGAGGAGGAACAGCGCCGGCGCCGAGACCAGCGGCGCGATCAGCGCGGGGTTGTAGCGGCTTTGCACCAGCCAGGCGAGCGGCAGCCGGTAGTGCTCCTCGCCGAGCGCCGCGGCGCTGTCGAAGGGCGTCGCCAGGATCGCCGCGCGCACCTGGCGCGCCGCGGCCACCGCGATCGCCACATAGGAGCCGAGGCTGCGCCCGAGCACCACGATGTTGCGGCCGTCGACGTCGGGCCGCGCCAGCGCCCAGTCGTAGACGCGCTTCGCGTCGCCGAGCACCGCGCGCTCGCTGGGCGAGCCCTCGGAGCGTCCGAAGCCGCGGTAGTTGATCATCAGCCAGCCCCAGCCCGCGGCATGCGCATGCGTCACCAGCTCGGAGACTTCCTGGCCGACGCCGCCATAGACGATGACCAGCGGGTGCGGCGTCCCCGGGGTCCAGCGCTCGGGGTGCTTGAGCCAGCCGTGCAGCATCAGTCCGTCGGGCGTGGCGACGCGCACTTCCTCGATGCGGCTGCTCGCCGCGAGCGCCTTGACCTGCTGCTCGTCCATCGGGCGCGGCCGGAAGATGAGCTGCGGCTCGAAGGGCTCGAGCATCGCCGGCGCCACGCAGCCAGCGCCCAGCAGGGTTGCGGCGAGGGCTGCGGCGCAGACTACAATCGGTCTCATCCACCGGTGAGACTCACCGTCCGAACGACCGTTTCCAAGTTAGGCTGAGCGGGCTATATGGGCACAGAACTTGTCATCGAAATCGCCTCCGACGTGGTCTGTCCGTGGTGCTACATCGGCAAGCGCCGCATGGAAAAGGCGCTCGCTCTGTTCGACGGTAAGGTGAAGCCCGACATTCGCTGGCTGCCGTTCGAGTTGAATCCCGACATGCCGGCGGCCGGCATGCCACGCGCCGCGTACCGCGCGGCGAAGTTCGGTTCGGTCGAGCGCGGCCGCGAGCTCGATGCGCGTGTCGCCGCCGAGGGACGCGGCGAGGGCATCGCCTTCGCCTTCGAGCGCATCGAGCGCACGCCGAACACGCGCGCGGCGCACCAGCTCATCGACCTCGCGCAGTCGCAAGGCAAGGCCGGGCCGGTGGTCGACGCCTTGTTCCGCGCCTACTTCGAAGAGGCGCAGGACATCGGCGACGCCGCGGTGCTCGCCGCAATCGCCACCGCTAACGGCGTGTCAGGCTGGCCCGGTCAAGCGAACGCTACAGGCGTTGCCGAGAACGAGGAGAGCGTGCGCCGGCTCGGCATCTCGGCGGTGCCGACCTTCATCTTCGAGCGCAAGTTCGGCGTCTCGGGGGCGCATCCGCCCGAGACGCTTGCCGCGTCGATCCGCGAAGCTCTGGCTAAGTAAAGTCGAGGCGCTTCTCGAGCGCCAGGCCGTAGATCGGGATCGGCGGGCGCTTGGCGATCTCGAGCGGCGGCAGCTCCTCGGCGCCGAGCGTTTGCGCCGCCGTGCCGAGCGCCTTCATGAAGTCGACCGAGATGATGATCTCGCCGGCGCGCGCGCGGTGCACCAGGCGGTCGGCGACGCTGATGCAGTCGCCGAAGGCGACGAACTGCTGGGCGCCGATCGGGCCGGCCATGCCGAACACCGCTTCGCCGAGGTGCAGGGCGAGCGACACCGCTGCCGGCAGGCCGAAGTCCGCCTTCCATTGCCCGCCGATAGTGCCGAACTCGGTCTGCAGCTGCTGTGCGGCCTTCAGCGCGCGGCTGGCGAAGTCCCGCGGCTTCTCGGCCGCGAACGCCGCCACCAGCATGTCGTTCTGCACCGAGAGCACCTTGCCGGCGTTGGCGGTGACGCCCATCGCGCAGAGCGAGAAGAAGTCGTTCGCCAGCTCGAGCACCTTGTCGGGCGCGAGCATCTCGGAGAGCCGCGTGAAGTTGCGCAGCTCCGCGTAGAGGATCGCCGCCTGGCGCCGTTCAGGTTCTAGCGTCATCCCCGCCCTCCGCAATGCCGTTCAGATAATGTTCCCATACGTACAGGTTACGCTCACAGGCGGCGACCGCCGCGTCTTCCATGCGCAGCTCCTTGGCGAATTTCTCCACCGCGCGCCAGCCGGTGTTGGAGTGCTCGATGTCGGCCTCGGTGTGCAGCTCGAAGAACTCGAGCTCCTCGTCCGAGAGCTCGAACAGGCGCCGCCAGCGCTCCCGCTCGATGCCGAACCAGCCGCGCTTCCTGAACTCGCCCGCGCCATAGCCCGGCACGTTGGCACGCTCGGCGCAGGTGTTGGCGACGATGCCCTCGAGCCAGTGGCGGTTGGCCATCAGCCCTTCCCAGGCCGCCCAGCACAGCTCGGTCGAAGGCAGCGGCTTGGCCGCCTGGATCTGCGCGCGCTTCAAGCCGACGCGCACGCCGAGGTCCTCGAGGATCTTCCAGTGCGGCCGGCCGCCGCCGTGCGCGTGATCGGCGATCACTTCCTCGCTGCAGGCCTCGATGATGCGCATGCGCGTCGCCCAGTCGGTGCAGTTGGCGGCGACCTTGAGCTTGAGCACCGAATTGCGCTGGCGCGTGTTCAGGCGGTGCTGCAGCGCGAACATGCGCGCGCGCCCCTTGGTGAGCGGCTCGCGGAACCAGCGGCAGCGCCGGACGAAATCGTCCACCACCTTGTCCATGCGGGCAACGACGGAGCTTCGGCTCATCTTAATTCGAGGGTCACGCGCTTGTTGCGCTTGCCCTCGGAGCGGATGCGCGCCACTGCCAGCCGGCCGATCTCGGCGGTGTTCCGGACATGCGTGCCGCCGCAGGCCTGCAGGTCGACGCCGGGAATCTCGATGAGGCGCACGCGGCCCTCGCCGCGCGGCGGCGCGACCGACATGGTTTTCACCAGCTCCGGCCGCGCGTCGAGCTCCGTATCGGTGATCCAGCGCGGCTGCGTCCCGACGGATGACGCGACCAGCGCATTGATGCGCTGCTCGATCTCGTCCTTCACCAGGCGCTCCATCTCGATGTCGAAATCGAGGTGCGCCTTGTCGTCGCCGATGCGCCCGCCGGTGACCGGCGCCTTCACCACCGCGCAGAGCAGGTGCAGCGCGGTGTGCAGGCGCATGAGGCGATGCCGGCGCTCCCAGTCGAGCGCCAGCTCGACCTTCGC
>DASWER010000124.1:0-1533 GCA_036394655.1 Burkholderiales bacterium | reverse complement strand
GGATGCGCGGTGGCATAGGCGCTCACGAAGCGCTGCTGCCAGTCCGCCGGCGGGCCCTTCTGGTAGTACGTCTGCAATGCCTGCCCATAATCGCGGCGCTCATCGCCGAAAAGCTCGCGGAAGCGCGCAAGGCGCGGGCTGCGGTCCACCAGCAGCCCCCAGTAGTGATGGCCGACCTCGTGGCGGAAGTGCCCGAGCAAAGTGCGATAGGGCTCGCGCAGATCGACGCGCCGCCGCTCGCGCTCGGCGTCGTCCGCCTCGCCGACGTTCAGCGTGATGACGCCGCTCGCATGCCCGGTGTGCACCGGCGGCGCACCGGGCGTGTCCGGGTCGGCAAGAAACTCGAACGCCAGGCCGTTCTGGGGATCTTCGGCTTTGCTCTTGAGCGGGCAGCCCAGCCGCAGCAGGCTGTACACGAGGCGCCGCTTGGCCGTCTCGAGCTTGTACCAGGCTTCCCTGTTGCCGGGCTTGCCGAGATCGGGAATGACGCGCGTCAGGCGGCACGAAAGGCACAGCGCATTAGGATCGCGCGCGGGTACCGCCCAGTTGCAGACGTTGTGCTTGGCGTAGTTCTCGCACTGCCGGTAGTTGCGTCCCGTCGCGCCGTCGAGCGCGGCGATCATCTCGCGGTCCGGCAGATACGCGAGCGTGTGCTGGCAATTGACGCAGCGGACGTTCTCGAAGAACACCAGCGCGTCGCAATGATCGCAATGAAAGACTTTCACGCCCCGACCATTGCCTGTTTCGTCACTCCGGCTTGATGTTCTTGGCGTCGACGAACGCCGTCCAGTTCCTGATCTCGTTCGCGAGCTTGGCGCCGAGCAGCGCGCCGGGCGCATAGTCGGGCGCGATGTCGAGCTTCGCCAGGCGCTCGCGCACCTTCGGATCGGACATGACGCTCGAGACCGCCCGGTCGAGCCGGCTCTTCGCCGCATCGGGAATGCCCTTCGGCCCGAAGAGCCCGTACCAGAAGCGCAGGTCGACATCGGCGTGGCTGACGCCAGCCTCCTTCAGCGTCGGCACGCTGGGTAACGCGGGCGAGCGTGCGGTGCTCGTGACCGCGATCGCCTTGAGCCGGCCGGACTCCACCAGCCCCTTCGCCACCTGGGTGGAAGCGAACGTCACCGGAATGTGGCCGGCGATCACATCGGCGACCGCCTGGCCGCCGCCCTTGTAGGGCACATGCATCGCGTCCATGCCGACACCGTCGCGAAACACTTCCATCACCAGATGCGTGACGCTGCCGATTCCGGCCGAGGCGTAGTTCATCTTCTGCGGCCCGGCCTTCGAATACGCGATCAGCTCCTGGACCGTGCTGGCCTTCACGTTGTTGGCGACCACCAGCACCAGCGGCGAGCTTGCTATCGAGGCGATCGCGTCGTACTGCGTCAGCGGATCGAAGGACGAGGTGGCTTTCTTGTGCAGCGCCTGGCTCATGGCGAGGGCGTTCTCGGCGAGCAGCACCGTATAGCCGTCCGGCGCCGAGGCCGCGACGTGGTTCCAGGCGAGATAGCCGTTCGCGCCGGGCCGGTT
>DASWER010000123.1:0-2041 GCA_036394655.1 Burkholderiales bacterium | reverse complement strand
CCGGCGAAAATGCTCGGCAGTGCCGTCGGCCAGGCGAGCTTCCAGAACACCTGGCCGCGCGAAGCGACCAGCGAGCGCATCAAAAGCACCTCGTTCTCCTCGACCGACTCGAGGCCGACCACGGTATTGATCACCACCGGGAAGAACGAGATGGCGATCGCCATCACCACCTTCGACTCCATGCCGAAACCGAACCAGGTGATGAAGATCGGCGCGAGCACCACCTTGGGCATCACCTGGAAGGCGACCACGTACGGATAAGTGATTTCCTTGAAGACGCGGATATTGACCATCAGGATGCCGAGCGCGATCGCGGCGACGCCGCCGACCAGGAAGCCGATCAGCGTCTCCGCGGTGGTCATCCAGACGTGCTGGGGAAACCAGTCGGCGGTGAACAGGATCACCAGGCCGTCCCAGATGCGGCTCGGCGCCGGCAGCACGAGCGGCGAAACCAGTCCGGCGCGCGCCACCGCTTCCCAGATGATCAGGATCAGGATGAAGCTCAGCGGCGAAAGGATCGCCCTCATCGCGCGACGCCGAGATATTCGCGCGCGTCGAAAGCGATCCTCGCGAACTCGGGCGATTTCATCACTTCGATCGAGCGCGGCCGCGCCAGCGGCACGTCGAGCACCGCGAGCACACGCCCGGGCGAGGTGTCCATGACGACGATGCGATCGGAGAGGAACACCGCCTCGTTGATGCTGTGGGTGACGAAGATGATGGTCTGGCCGCGCTCGCTCCAGATACGCAGCAGCTCCAGGTTCATGCGCTCGCGCGTGAACTCGTCGAGCGCGCCGAAGGGCTCGTCCATCAGGATGATCGGCGGATCGGTGATCAGCACGCGCGACAGCGCGGCGCGCTGCTGCATGCCGCCGGAGAGCTCGCGCGGGTAGGCGCCCTCGCGTCCCTCGAGCCCGACCAGGCGCAGGATGCCGCGCGCCTTGTCAATGGCGCTCGAGCGCTCGAGGCCGAAGACTTCGATCGGCAGCAGCACGTTCTCGAGCACGGTGCGCCAGGGGAACAGCACGGAAGTCTGGAACATCACGCCGACGTCGCGCCGCGGCCCGCTCACCTTGCGGCCGCCGACCGTGATCTCGCCGGTGCTCGGCTCGAGCAGGCCGCCGATGAGCTTCAGGAGCGTCGACTTGCCGCAGCCGCTCGGGCCGACGAAGGAGACGAATTCGCCGGGATGGATCTCGACGCTGACCCCGCGCAGCGCTTCGAGCCCGGATGGAAAGACCTTGCTCACCGCGCTCACCCCGATGGCGCCGGCGTTGGCCTGCATCGTTCAGGCGGGCGCCGGCGTCTTGCCGTGCGCGTAATCCTTCGAGAGCTGCTCCCAGCTCAGGCTCTTCGGATGGAACACCGTCGAGGCGGCCATGATCGGCGGCACGATGCCGAGGCCCGGAGCCGTGGCGCCGGCCTTGGCCGCGGACAGCAGCAGACGGCGCATCTGCACGAGCGTCGCATCGGAGGCGACCAGGTGCTCCTGCGTGCGATCCATGATCGCGCCCATGCCTTCGGTGCAGGCACGGTCCTGCGCCCAGATGCCGCGGATGCCGGAGAACGACACTTTGCGCTGCGCGCCGCGATCCTGCTGATAGTCATTGCCGCGATTCGCTCGCGGGATCCAGGCGCCGCCGGGCTCGGAGGTCGGCGGCAGGTAGCCCTCGGGCGGAATGTGGGCGCCGGTCCCGGTGAGCAATCGCGCGCGCTCATCGGCGGTGAAGGGCCGCTCGTTCAGGTACTGGATGCGCCACACCATGGTGTGCTCGTCGTCCATCGGCTGCCAGACGTTGCAATGCACCGGACTGCCGACGGCGCCGGGAACGTAGACGTAGAAGGGCAGCACGAGCTGCGTGAAGCGCCAGTAGTAGCGCTCGGCGCCGGTGTCGCGCCGCGCGCCGACGAACAGGCCGTAGTCGGTCTTGAGCACGCTGATCTGCGGGCTGCGGTCGCGCGCCTTGACGTCCTGCTCGAGCGCGACCTCGCTCAGGTGCTGCTCCGACAGGATGCCCGCCGTTCCCTGATAGCCCGACTG
>DASWER010000122.1:0-1682 GCA_036394655.1 Burkholderiales bacterium | reverse complement strand
AGGAGCTGCACGACTACGGCGTGGCGCGCATCTACTCGCCGGAAGACGGCCAGCGCATGGGCCTGCAGGGCATGATCAACGACATGCTCGCGCGTTGCGACTTCGACCTCGCGCAGCACGCGCCCAAGAAGCTGGAACGTGACAACCCGCGCTCGCTCGCGCAGGCCATCACCGCGCTCGAGCTGGGCATCAAGGTTCCCTTGCCGGAAGGAACGAGCACGGCGCCAGTCCTCGGCGTCACCGGCACCGGCGGCGCGGGCAAGAGCTCGCTTACCGATGAGCTGGTGCGGCGCTTCCGGCTCGACCAGGGCGAAGAGCTCGGCATCGCGGTGTTGTCGGTCGATCCGACGCGGCGCAAGACCGGCGGCGCGCTGCTCGGCGATCGCATCCGCATGAACGCGATCCACGGTGGGCGTACTTTCATGCGCTCGCTCGCCACGCGCAATACGGGCGGCGAGCTTTCGGCCGCGATCGGCGATGCCATCGCCGCATGCAAAGCGGCGGGCTACGACCTGGTGATCATCGAGACTGCCGGCATCGGCCAGGGCGACGCCGCCATCGTGCCGCATGCCGATGTCTCGCTCTACGTGATGACGCCGGAGTTCGGCGCCGCGAGCCAGCTCGAGAAAATCGACATGCTCGACTTCGCCGACTTCGTCGCCATCAACAAATTCGACCGCAAGGGCGCGGAGGACGCGCTGCGCGACGTGCGCAAGCAGGTGCAGCGCAACCGCGAGGCGTTCCGCGCCGCCCCGGACTCGATGCCGGTATTCGGCACCATGGCTGCGCGCTTCAACGACGATGGCGTCACCGCGCTTTATCACGCCTTGGCGGACACGCTCGCCGACAAGGGCTTGAAGCTCGGCCCGCGTCGTTTGCCGCGGCCGGAAAACAAGGCCTCGCAAAGTGTGCACGTCATCATCCCGGCGAAGCGGCAGCGCTATCTCGCCGAGATCGCCGAAGGCGTGCGCGGGTATCACGCGCATATCGGGCAGCAATCCCAGCTGGCGCGCGAGCGCCAGCAGCTGCGTGCGACGCAGGCGATGCTCGGCAAGGACCTCGCGGACATCGGCGCCCTGATCGAGGAGAAGGACGCCGCGCTCGCCGCGGAAGCGAAAAAGCTGATCGACGGCTGGCCGAAGACGGTCAAGACCTACTCGGGCGACGAGCAGGTAGTGAAGGTGCGCGGCAAGGAGCTGCGCACTCGCCTTAACAGCTCTTCGCTCTCCGGCACCAAGGTACCGAAGGTCGCGCTGCCGCGGTTCGAAGACCACGGCGAGCTGCTGCGCTGGCGCATGCGCGAGAACCTGCCGGGCGAATTCCCGTTCACCGCCGGCGTGTCCTTGGAGAGCAGGTGGAAGCGCTTGTTGGTGCGGAACGGATCGCCCTCGCCGGCGAACATGCGGATCGGGTCCTCGTTCTCGCGCTTGAAGTGGAACACCCCCGCGGTGAACGGGAACTCGCCCGGCAGGTTCTCGCGCATGCGCCAGCGCAGGAGCTCGCCGTGGTCTTCGAACCGCGGCAGCGCGACCTTCGGTACCTTGGTGCCGGAGAGCGAAGTGCTGTTAAGGCGGGTGCGCAGCTCCTTGCCGCGCACCTTCACTACCTGCTCGTCGCCCGAGTAGGTCTTGACCGTCTTCGGCCAGCCGTCGATCAGCTTTTTCGCTTCCGCAGCGAGCGCG
>DASWER010000121.1:0-5606 GCA_036394655.1 Burkholderiales bacterium | reverse complement strand
GTGCGACAGGCCGATGCGCGGGCCTTCCATATCCAGCATGTAGCTGCGGTCGGCGGCGAGCGCGAGCTCCATCAGCGTGCCGGCGAAGCACGAGCCGGGCTCGATGATGGCGAAGATCGAGCGCGAAGAGACGTCGAGCCGCGAGAACGTGCGCCGCAGGTAGCCGAGCGTTTCGCGCACGAACCAGTCCTTGGAGCTCGCGCGGAGAAACCCGTCGAGCTCGAGCACCTTCTGCGGATCGCCTACGGTCTTGAAGATCCACAGGCCGATGTCGAGATGGTTGTGGCGCAGGTCGAGGATCGCGCGATCGAGCTCGCGCGCGAGGCGCAGCGGATACCAGTCGGCGCTCTTGTCGGCCTTGAAATCCTTCGGGCCATGGACCGTGAGCGTGGCGTGGCGCCGCGCCTTGTCGATCTCGACCTCGATCAGGCGGTTGTCGCCGAGCGGCGTGAGCGCAACGCCCTTGCCGCCGGGACGGTTCGACAGCAGCGCCATCTTCAGTGCTCGCGCCTTCACCGTGTCGGCGAACTCCTGCGGCTTGGCAATGTGATTGACCAGGCGCCATTCCTTGGCGCGGTCGGCGCGCACGCCTTCGGCGGTGGTGCAGAAAACATCGGCGAGGTCGCGGCGCACCCTGCGCTTGTCGACGATGCGCGTCAGGCCGCCGGTGCCGGGCAGCACGCCGAGCAGCGGCACCTCGGGCAGGCTGACGGTGGAGGAGCGGTCGTCGACCATCGCGATCTCATCGCAGGCGAGCGCGAGCTCGTAGCCGCCGCCCGCGCAGGTGCCGTTCAGCGCCGCCAGGAACTTGAGTCCGGAATATTTGCTGGAGTCCTCGATCCCATTGCGCGTCTCGTTGGTGAACTTGCAGAAGTTGACCTTATCGGAGTGCGTCGCGGCTCCGAGCATGTAGATGTTGGCGCCCGAGCAGAACATGCGGCTCTTGCCGCTCGTCACCACCACCGTCTTGATCTCGGGATGCTCGAAGCGGATGCGGTTCAGCGCGTCGTAGAGCTCGATGTCGACGCCCAGGTCGTAGCTGTTCAACTTGAGCTTGTAGCCCGGCGCGATGCCCTTGTCCTCGGCGACGTCGAGCGCGAGCGTCGCGATCGCGCCGTCGAAGGAAAGCTTCCAGTGGTTGTAGCGCTCGGGCTGGGTTTCGAAGCTGATCATGAAATCACTCGCTTGAGTTCGGCGAGGCTTTGCCGCACCGTCTTGCCTGAAGTATCGACCGCCGCGACGGCACGGCCGTAGAGCCGGTCGCGGTCCGCCAGCAGCTTGCGTATTTCGTCGAGCGCGGCGGAGCGTCCCTTGAAGGGGCGAACATCGCCCTGCGCAAGGACCCGCGACATGTGCTCCTCGGCAGAGGCGCGCAGCCAGACGCAGCGGCAACGCTCGAGCAGCAGCTCGAAGGTACCCGGATCCGTCACCAGGCTGCCACCGGTCGCGATCACGGCGCGCCCATTGTGCGACAGCACGCGCTCGAGCGCGCGCCGCTCGAAGCGGCGAAACGCGTCCTGGCCGTACATCGCGAACACTTCGCCGAGCGGCGCGCCGGCTTCCTTCTCGACCTCGCGGTCGAGCTCGATGAAGGGCAGCTTGAGCGACTCGGCCAGCTTGGTGCCCAGGGTCGACTTGCCGGCGCCGCGCAGCCCGAGGAGGGCGATCGGCTTCGCTGCCGGCGCTTCTTCGCGCACCAGGCCCTCGACCGCGACGCCCATGGCGCGCGCCACTTTGCGCAGCAGCAGCACCGAGATGTTTCCCTGTCCGGCTTCGAGCTGCGCGAGGTAGCGCTCGGAGACGCCCGAGGCTTCGGCGAGCGCTTTGCGGCTCATGCCGTGCTCGGTGCGCCAGGTGCGCACGCGCTCGCCGAGGCGCGCGAGATAGGCGTGTTCCTGCTGCTGGGCGGTAAGTGGCGCGTTCATGCAGTATAGTGCTTGACCATGATTCTATGGTGCACTATAGTTTCACGTCAATGGGCACCCGCATCACCATCCTGATCGGCACCATGACCGGCACGGCGCAGCTCTGCGCGCAGGAAATGGAGCTCGCGCTCGGTGACGATGAGACCAAGGTCGAGGCGCTGCTGATGGATGACCTCGACAGCTCGGTATTCCTAGAGAGAAGCGATCGCTCGCACGCCTTCCTCATCTGCACGTCCACTTACGGCCAGGGCGACGTGCCCGACAATGCGCGCGCGCTTTACGAGGACCTGCAGCAGAAGCGCCCGGACCTTTCGAAGCTGCGCTACGGAGTGTTTGGCCTGGGCGACAGGACTTACGCGGAGACTTTCAACTACGGCGGGAAGCGCTTCGACGACATTCTTACCGAGCTCGGCGCGCAGCGTGTAGGCGAACGCTACAAGCACGATGCTTCGAGTGGCGTACTGCCCGAGGAAATGGCGGTGCAGTGGTGCCAGGAATGGGTCTCAAAATTGCAGCAGGAGGGGAACAGAGCTCCTGCATAGGCGATCGAACCCGAATGCGCGTTTTGAAATGGTCCGGCGGCATCCTCCTCGCGCTCGCCGTCGCGCTTGCGCTGTTCCTCGCGTTCGGCCTGCACACCCTGAAAGGCCCGATCACCCGAGCCGTCAGTAACGCCAGCGGACGCGAGCTGGTCATCGACGGCGACCTGCGCCCGGTCTGGACCTGGGTGCATCCGCGCTTTCGCGCCGAGAAGGTGCGCTTCGCCAATCCGGAATGGGCCACCGAAAATTACATGTTCCAGGCCGATTCGGTCGAGCTCAGCATCGAGCTGCTGCCGCTCCTCGTAGGCCGGGTGGTGCTGCCCGAAGTGCATCTGCAGCGCCCGATCATCGACCTCGAGATCGACGAGGAGGGCCGAAAGAACTGGCTGCTCAAGCCCGACCAGCAAAAAGAGGGCGGCTCGCGCATCTCGATCCTCGCGCTCACGTTCGACGAGGCAAAGCTGCGCTACGAGGACGCGATCCGCGAGATCTCGCTCGATTCCGAGCTCGCGACCAACGCCGGCGGCGTGGACTTCAAGACCAAGGGCATCTACCACGGCCTGCCGAGCACCGCCGAAGGCCGCGGCGGACCGGTGCTCGCGCTCAAGGACAGCAACGACGCCTACCCGCTCGAGGCGAGCGCCAAGGTCGGCGGCACCGCGATCAAGGCGAAAGGCACGATCACCAACGTGGCGCAGCTCTCGGCGCTCGATCTGGCGATCGAGCTGCGCGGCAAGACCATGTCCGAGCTCTACGACGTGATCGGCATCGCGTTCCCGGAAACCACGCCCTATGCCACGCGCGGCCGCCTGGTGAAGGGCGGCCACATGATCCGCTACGAGAAATTCAGCGGCAGCGTGGGCGAGAGCGATATCGCCGGCACGCTGCAGTTCGATCTCGGCGGCAAGCGCGCCTTCATGCACGGCGCGCTCGACTCGAAGGTCCTCAACCTCGCCGACCTCGGTCCGCTGGTCGGCACCGACCAGCCGAAAGAATCCGGCGTGCTGCCCGACATGCCGTTCGACTCCGACCGCTGGGACAGTATCGACGCCGACGTCAGGATCAAGGCGGGCAGCATCAAGCGGCCGAAGCAGCTGCCGCTAGAGCACCTCGCCACCAGAATCCAGATGCGCGACAAGGTGCTCACCCTGGATCCGTTCGAGTTCGGCATCGCCGGCGGCACCATCGCCGGCACGGTGAAGATGGACGGCCAGCAGGATCCGATCGCGGGCGTGGTCAACCTGCGCGTGAAGGATCTGGATCTGCCGAAATTCTTCCCGACCCTCAAGGAAGGCCAGAGCTCGATCGGCGACATCAACGGCCTGATCGAGCTCACCGGGCGCGGCGACACGGTCGCCGAGCTGCTCGGCGCGTCGGACGGCAAGGTCGGCCTCTATCTCGACGGCGGCAAGATCAGCCGCTTCATGATGGAGTTGGTGGCCATGGACATCTGGGGTGTCGCGCGCGTCAAGCTGAAGGGCGACGACACGATCGACATCCGCTGCGCGATTGCCGACTTCGGCGTGAAGGACGGCCTGATGCAGACCAACGCCTTTGTCTTCGATACCCAGGTCGTGAACGTCGAGGGCGACGGCAGCGTGAACCTGAAGACCGAAGAGCTCGACCTCACGCTCAAGCCGCATCCCAAGGATCGCAGCGTCGCTTCGCTCAACTCGCCGCTCTACATCAAGGGCAGCTTCGGCGCCCCGAAAGTGGCGCCCGACTGGAAAAAGATGGGCGTGCGCGGCGCCGGCGCCGTCGCGATGGGACTCTTGAGCCCGGCGCTCGCCGTGCTGCCGCTGATGCAGGAAGGCAAGAACAAGGAAAGCCCGTGCGCCGCGCTGATCGCCGAGGCCACCAAGTCCGCCAAGCAATCCGCCGCCGATGCGAAGGCCGGCGTGCCGCGGCCGCCGGCGACAGAGCAGCGCAAAGACGCGCGCAAGGACGATGAAGCAGCGGCGGCCAGGGGCGCCACGCGCCTGCCGGGCCCGCCGGAGCACGCGCCGCAGTAACTAGGGTTTCTTGAGTCCGATCACCTGCATAAGGCGGGCGATCGCCGCATCCTCCTTCGCGATCAGCTCGCCGAAATCCCTCGCCGGCTGGTAAGCCGGCCGCACGCCGAGGTTCTCGGCGCCTTTGCTGAACTCGGGCGCCTCCACCGCCTTGCGGATGGCGTCCTCCAGTTGCGCGATCACCGGCCGCGGCGTGCCGCGCGGCACCGCGATGCCGCGCCACGCCTCGAGCGAGACGTCGAAGCCTTGCTCGCGCGCGGTGGGCGTGTCGCCGAGCGCCGCATCGCGGCTCGGAATCAGCGCGGCCAGCAGCCGCACTTGGCCCTGCTTCACCGGGCCCGATAGCGCCGCCGGCAATTGCACCAGCGCGTCGACGTGCCCGCCGATCAGGCTCGGCACCACTTGCGCGGCGCCGAACGGCACTTCGTTCACCTCCACGCCCGCGGCGTGAAACAGCGCCGCCAGGCAAAGGTGCGTATGGCTGCCGATGCCGGAATGGCCGACGCTGATCGCTTTCGGACGGCTCTTCGCGTCCGCGATCAGGTCATTCAGCGTTTTCCATTTCGAATCGGCCCGCACCGCTAGCACCGGCGATTCCACCAGCACGCGCGCCACGGCATCGAACGCCTGGTAGTCGAAGGGCAGCTGGCCCGAGTGGTATGTCGTGGAGATGGAGTTCGAATTCCACACCATGGCGTAGCCATCCGCCTTTTGGCTGGCGACGTGCTTATAGCCGATCGCGCCGCCCGCACCCGGCCGGTTCACCACCAGCACGCGGCTTCCGAGCTGCTTCGACATGCCGTCGGCGAGCATCCGCGCGGTCACGTCGGCGGAGGTGCCGGCGGGGAAGAGCACAGTGATCTCGAGCGGCGCTCTCTGCGGATATTCCTGCGCCTGCGCGCCAAATGTGACCAACGCCAACAGGCAAATCAGCTTCATTTGAGGAGCTCAGCGACTTCCACGCGCCGTCCCTCACGCGCCGACTTGATGCCCGCCAGGATCACCGCGAGCGACGCGGTACTCTTTTCGCCGTCCATCTCCGGCTCGGTCTCGCCGCGCACCGCGCGCACGAATTCCTCGAGCTCTTCCACAATGGTGTCGTTCTGCGGGCAGGCCACCGCATCCGC
>DASWER010000120.1:0-7247 GCA_036394655.1 Burkholderiales bacterium | reverse complement strand
CCGCGGCCGGCGCGCCGCCGCCCGGGCTGCTTGGTTTTTACTGGCATTTTGTAAAGCAGACCAAAGGCTGGTTCGCGGCGATGTTCGCGGCGAGCCTGGCGGTGGCGCTGCTCGACACCGTGATCCCGCTGTTCATCGGGCGCCTCGTGTCGCTGATGGAAGCGACCGACCGCATGGCGGCGCTCGCCGAGCAGTCGCCGCTCCTCATCGGCATGGTGGCGCTGGTGCTCATCGTGCGCCCGCTGGTGCTGCTGCTCGACGTTGCCATCCGCCACAACGCGCTGATTCCCGGCGCCACCTCGCTGATTCGCTGGCAGAGCCACTGGCACGTGATCCGCCAGAGCTGGCCGTTCTTCCAGAATGACTTCGCCGGGCGCATCGCCAACCGCGTGATGACCACGGCGCACGCGCTGCGCGAGAGCACCATGGCGACGATCCGCGCCGTGTTCTACATCGGCGCGCACGGCGCCGCGGCGTTCGGACTGATGGCGCTCGCCGACTGGCGCCTGGGCCTGCCGATGCTGCTCTGGGCGCTCGGCTACCTCGCGTTCCTCTGGTACTTCGTGCCGAAGATGCGCGATCTCGCCAAGGCGAGCTCGGAGGTGCGCTCGCTGGTGATGGCGCGCGTGGTGGACAGCTACACCAACATTCTCACCGTCAAATTGTTCGCGCGCCTGGCCGATGAGGATGCCTATGTCAGGGAAAGCGTGGACGAGCACCAGGCGGCGATGGGCCGCCACATGCGCCTCATCACGCAGTTCCATTTCTCGCTCACGGTGATGAACGCGGCGCTGCTGGTCTCGACCGCGGCGATCGGCATCTGGCTCTGGGCGCACGGCCAGGTGAGCGCCGGCATCGTCGCCACCGCCCTGCCGCTCGCCTGGCAGGTGGCGAACGTGTCGGGCTGGGTGAGCTGGGAGGTCACCGGCATCTTCGAAAACATCGGCGTGGTGCAGGAGGGCATGCAGACCATCGCCGTGCCGCATTCCGGAGTGGACCAATCCATGGCGCAGCCGCTCGAAGTCTCGCGCGGCGAGGTGCGCTTCGAGGGCGTCACCTTCGGCTATGGGCGAAGCGATGCCCCGCCGGTGCTCAATGACCTGGAGCTGGAGATCCGCCCAGGCGAACGCGTCGGCCTGGTCGGCCGCTCGGGCGCCGGCAAGTCCACGCTGGTGAACCTGCTGCTGCGCTTCTACGACGTCGAGCGCGGCCGCATCGTGATCGACGAGCAGGACATCGCGCACGTGACGCAGGAGAGCCTGCGCGCCGCGATCGGCATGGTGACGCAGGACACCTCGCTGCTGCACCGCTCGATCGCCGCCAACATCCGCTACGGGCGGCCGACGGCCACCGACGCGCAGGTGGAGGCGGCGGCGCAGAAAGCGCAGGCGGATGGTTTTATTGCCTCCCTAAGAGATTGGCGGGGCAACACGGGCTACGAGGCGCACGTCGGCGAGCGCGGCGTCAAGCTCTCCGGCGGGCAGCGCCAGCGCATCGCGCTCGCGCGCGTAATACTCAAGGACGCGCCGATCCTGGTGCTCGACGAGGCGACCTCGGCGCTCGACAGCGAGGTCGAGCTCGCGATCCAGGAGGAGCTGCTCGATCTGATGGAAGGCAAGACCGTGATCGCGATCGCGCACCGCCTGTCGACCATCGCGCGCATGGACCGGCTGATCGTGCTCGAAGCGGGACGCGTCGTCGAGGAAGGCACGCACGCCGAGCTGCTGCGTCTCGGCGGCCACTACGACAAGCTCTGGCGCCACCAGTCCGGCGGCTTCCTCGCCAACGAGGTCACGCCGCAGTCGGCTGCCGCGCCGCTCGAGGCGGCCGAGGAAATTCGCGCCGCGATCGTCAGCCGCGGCGGCGGTCGCTGATTTCAAAAGTCTTGCGCGCGACTGACGGCAACCCTGCTGCGCTCGCGCCGCTTTCCGCGAAAAGCAACAGTCGCTTGCACTAGCCTTTCGCCACCATTTCATCTTGATCGGCATCAAGAGAAATCGCGCCGCATAAAACCAGAATCGGCCACTCTTCCAGAGGAGGCCGCAATGAAGCATCGCCGCACTGCCTTAGCCGTAGCTCTCTCAGCCGGGCTGGTAAGCATCCACCAGGCACACGCGCAGACCGATCCGCAGACGCAACAGAGAATCGATGCGCTGCAAAGGCAGATCGATGAGTTGAAACAGAGCGTCGAGCGCCGCGCGCCCGCATCCGCAGCGGCGCCCGCCGCAGGCGGGCATGAGTTGCTCGAGCGCAAACCCGGCGACGGTGTCACGTTCTTCACGCGCGGCGGCGAGCTCAGCATCTACGGCAACCTCGACGTGTCGTTCGATTACGCGACGAAAGGCATAAGTCGCATGACTGGTGCGGGCGGACCGACGGACGTCCCCGCCGGCAACGGCGGATGGATGCCGGATATCTCGTCCAACCTCTCGTACATCGGCGTGCGCGGCTTCCAGACGACGGGAACCAACGCTTTCAACTTCGTCTATCAGCTCGAGACGCAGATCGATGTGTCGGCGACGCCGGGGACGCCGCAGACGAACAGCAACCAGGGGCAGCGCGTGGCTGCCGCGCTGGTCTCGCGCAACAGCTTCATCGGCATCGCGGGGCCGGCGTGGGGCGCCCTGAAAGTCGGAAAGACCGACGCGCCCTACAAGACGTCGACGGCGCGCTTCAACCCGTTCGTGGGAATGCCCGGTGATTACTCGGTGATCATGGGCAATAGCGGGGGCGACAACCGCGTTGAGTTCGGCACCCGGATGTCGCACGCCGTCTGGTACGAGTCGCCCTCCTGGGGCGGCTTGCGCTTTGCCGCTCTGTTCTCGCCGGGACAAAACCGGGCGGACGACAGCAGCAACATCCCGTCCGGCGAACCGGAGTGCGCGGGCGGCAATTCACCCGGCAGCGGCGGGCTGCCCGGCTCCTGCAACGATGGGTCTTTCAGCGACGCGTACAGCACGAGCCTTTCGTGGGAGGGCCGTGGACTGTATGTCACCGGCGCCTACGAGATGCACCGTAAAGTCAACCGCACCAGCGACATGTTTGGCGTGACGACCAATCCAAATGCCATCAATCCGCTCGGCTTTGATCCCAACGATGTCGCCGACGAAAGCGCCTGGAAGCTCGGCGCGCAGTACAAGTTCCAGACGGGAACCACGTTGGGCGCGGTCTGGGAGAACATGAAGCGGCATCTGCCCGGTTATCTCGAGGCGCAGGATGAGCGCACGCGCTCGGGGTTCTGGCTTCAGTTGAGCCAAGACGTGACCTCGGCCGACAGCCTCCATTTCGGTTGGGCGCACGCCAACAGGGCGAAAGGTGATCCGGGCCAGCACAATCCGCCCGCAGATGCCGTGCCGGATCCGTTCCTCGGCTTCGGCTTTCCGAAAGCGGACAACAGCGCGAACATGTTCACGTTCGCCTACAAGCACGCGGTGGACCGAAACCTCACCTGGTACCTGAACTACGCCACCACGCGCAACCATTCGTTCGCGCACTACGATCTCGGCGCAGGCGGGCGCTCGGTGACGACGGACTGCCACGATGCGCAGAACCCTGATCTGACCGGATTCGATCCGCATCCGAACGCTCCTCGGTGCTGGACCGGCGGGCACCTCCAGGCCATTTCGATCGGAATGAATTACAAGTTCTAAAGCGAAGCGCGTTGCGCAATACTGCGGGGGCCTGACGGTCCCCGCTTTGTTGTAGTGGACCCAGAATGATCGCCAGCCTGATCGCCTCGACCATCGCGTTCTTCGTCGCGAGCTACTTCATCAAGCGCTGGATGGACCAGAACGACTTTCCGAAGGGCGTGACGCGTAGCCTTACTATCTTCGCGGGCGCGATCGCGATTTCATACGGCGTCGGCTGGCTGGTCGGGCTGGTCGTGTGAGCTAGCAGTCCTGGGTGCGGATCAGCACCGAGCCGTCGGGCTCGAGCGCGCGGCGCCGGATGATGCGCTCGGCGACGCGCTCGATGCGGCCGCGGTGGTTGCGGAAGCCTTCGAGCGCCTCGAGCTTGTCGAGCGCGCCGAAGCGCTGCTGGATCGCCTCGAGCGTGATGGCGCACTGGATGCGCCGCTCCTCGTCGCCGGCGGTGAACACCACGACGTCGCGCGCGCCGTCCCAGGCCTCGCCGCGCGGGAACGAGAGCGCCATCAGGCGGCCTGGCGGCGCTCCTCGCCGCTGTATGCGCCTTGATTCATGCGCCGCTCCGGACCCGCATAGGCGTCCTCTGGAATCTCGATCTCCACGGCGTAGATTTCGACCGCCGCAAACGGCACGCCGGGCTCGACCCCGGACGCCCCCTCGCCCGCCTTCTTCGGCGCCTTGCGGGTGGCGGCCGCGAGTGAGCCGCGCCAGCCGAGGCCGCGCCACTGGACGATGCGCTCGTCGATCTTCTCGGCGCCGTGGCGCTTCAGGATCTCGAGCGCCCGCGCCGCATCCTGGTCGGTCTTCGCGAGCACGGTGACCAGCGCGCCGCCGCGGCGCGGGCCCTCGGCGAAGAAGCTCGCCTGCTCTTCCGGGATGCCTTTCTTGACGAGCGCGCCGATGGCCGTGCCGGTGCTGCCGCCTTGGATCGCGGCCTGCGCCTCGCGCGCGAAATCCGCCGAGATGACGCCGACTGCCTGTTGCTCGAAGCCGCCTTTCAGCAGCTCTTCCACCGCCTGCCGTGCCTGCTCGGCGCTCTGCAGAACACCGATCACCGTCTTCGCCATGTGCAATCCCTTTCTAGGTCAGCCCATGAGCTTGCGGTTCAGGCGCGCCGCATTTCTTCCGGCTCCTTGCCGACTCCTGCCGGATTGCTGCTGGCCTACAGCGCAGGCATCATGGTCCGCATGGCTAGCACCAAGCGGGACCTCACCGCGCTCGGCGCCGCGGTGGGCGAGCTCCTCAAGCAGCGCCGCGAGACGCTGGCGATCGCCGAATCGTCGGCCGGCGGCATCATCAACGCCGCGCTGGTCGCCGTGCCAGGCGCTTCGGCGTATTACCTCGGCGGCTGCATCGTCTACACCGCCGCGAGCCGCACGGGCTTGCTCAACATCGGTAAAGAAGACATGGCCGGCATGCGCTCAGCCAGCGAGCCCTATGCGCAGCTCGTCGCGCGCCGCGTGCGCGAGAAGCTCGGCGCGACCTGGGGACTGAGCGAGACCGGCGCCGCCGGCCCCACCGGCAATCGCTACGGCGACGCAGCCGGCCACGCCTGCTTCGCAGTGAGCGGCCCGGTCGAAATGGTGATCACGCTCGAGACCGGCAACGCCGACCGCGAAGCGAACATGTGGACCTTCGCGCGCCGCGCGATCGAGCTATTGCGGGAGTCCTTGACTAAAGCCTGATCGGGGTCAGGTCTTGTTTCGTGCATGGTGCGGCAATTCAAGACCTGACCCCGGCTTACTTCTGGCTGACGATCTCCGCGGCAATACGGTGCGCCTCGTTCGCCGCCGGGATGCCGCAGTACAGCGCGAGCAGGAGCAGCACCTCCCGGATCTCGTCGGGCGTGGCGCCATTGGCGAGCGCGCCGCGCACATGTACGGCGAACTCGGCCGGCCGGTTGATCGCGGCCGTCATGCCCAGCACCACCAGGCTGCGGATCTTGCGATCGAGCCCGGGCCGGCTCCAGATGTCACCGTAGCCATAGACATTGATGATGTCCTGCAGCGGCTGGCCGAAGTCGCCGGCCGCGTTCATGCGGGCTTCGACCGCCTGGTTGCCGAACATCTGCCGGCGCAGCTTGAGTCCGCGTTCCTTCAGGTCCTTCGTATCCATGTCCGCCTCCGTTGATGCATGATAAGCGGATGCGCGCGCTCCTCGCGGTCCTGCTGCTGGCGGTCTCGGCCAGCGTGTGGGCGCAAGGCAAGCCGGTGCGCTTCATCGTGCCCTTCCCCGCCGGGGCGCTGCCCGACCAGATCGCGCGCGCGCTCGCGCCGGCGCTGCAGGATGCGCTCGGCCAGCCGTTCGTCATCGAGAACAAGCCCGGCGCGATCGGCGTCGTCGGCACCGCCGAAGCGGCGCGCGCCGCGCCTGATGGCCACACTATCGTGATGACCACCAACTCGACGCTCGCCGCGGCGGGAGCGCTGTTCAAAAAACTGCAGTACGACCCGGTGAAGGACTTCGCGCCGATCATGCTGATCAGCCGCACCTCGATGATCCTGCTGGTGCGCAATGATTTTCCGGCGCAGACGCTGAAGGATTTCCTCGCGCTGGCGCGCGAGAAGAACGGCCAGCTCGCCGGCGGCTATGGATCGGCGGGGTCGCAGGTTTCGATTGCGAAATTGAAAGCGGGTGGCGGCTTCAACGCCGTCGACGTGCCGTACAAGGGCGTGCCGCCGGCGGTGACCGATCTGCTCGCGAACCAAATTGCGTTCACCTTTGCCGACTTCGCCATCGCGCTCGGCCAGATCAAGGGCGGCAAGCTGCGCGGCCTCGGCGTCACCTCGGCGAGCCGCACGCCGCTCGCGCCCGAGATCCCGGCGATCGGCGAGGAGATCCCGGGCTATGAAGTGGTGCTGTGGTACGGCCTGGTGGCGCCCGCGGGCACGCCGCGCGAAGCGGTAAACAAGATCTATGAAGCGGCGAGCGCCGCGATGGCCAAGCCGGAATTCAAGAGCCGCTTCGCCGGCTTCGGCGTCGATCCGGCGCCGCTCGCGCCGGCGGCGTTCGGCGACTACATCAGGCAGGAGATCGAGAAGTGGTCGCGCGACATCCGGCAGGCGGGCATCGAGCCCGAATAGGCCGCGCATGATCGCCGCCGCGATGGTGGGCCTCGGGCGCTGGGGGCGCAGCTTGATGGAAGCGGCGAAGCACAGCGAGCGCATCCGCTTCGCGCGCACCGCCGATCCGCTCGAGGGCACGCGCCTGGAGGACGTGCTGCGCGACCAGTCGGTCCAGGCGGTGGTGCTCGCCACGCCGCATTCGCTACATCGCGAGCAGGCCATCGCCGCCGCGCAGGCCGGCAAGCACGTGTTCTGCGAGAAGCCGCTCGCGCTCCACCTGGCGGACGCGCAGGCGATGCTCGCCGCGTGCCGCGACGCGGGCGTGGTGCTGGCGGTCGGCCACAACCGGCGCTTCTGGCCCGCGATGCAGGCGCTGAAGCGCATCGTCGACTCGGGCGATCTGGGCGAGCTCCTGCATGTCGAGGGGCACAACAGCAACGAGAACTCGAACCGCGTGACGGGCGGCTGGCGCACGCTCGAAGCCGAATCCCCCGGCGGCGGCTTCACCGGCGCCGGCCTGCATGCGCTCGACGCG
>DASWER010000119.1:0-2093 GCA_036394655.1 Burkholderiales bacterium | reverse complement strand
GGAAGCCAAGGCCGAGCTGCAGGAAGTCGTCGAGTTCCTCAAGGACCCGAAGAAGTACGGGCGCCTGGGCGCGCGCGTGCCGAAAGGCGTGCTGCTGGTCGGGCCGCCGGGCACCGGCAAGACGCTGCTCGCCAAGGCGGTCGCCGGCGAAGCCGGGGTGCCGTTCTTCTCGATCTCGGGCTCCGAGTTCGTCGAGATGTTCGTCGGTGTCGGCGCGGCGCGAGTCAGGGATCTGTTCGAGCAGGCGCGGCAAAAGGCGCCGGCGATCATCTTCATCGACGAGCTGGACGCGCTCGGCCGCGCGCGCGGCGCCGGCGGCATCGGCGGCCACGACGAGCGCGAGCAGACGCTGAACCAGCTCCTGGTCGAGCTCGACGGCTTCGATACGAGCACCGGCCTGGTGCTGCTCGGCGCCACCAACCGGCCCGAGATCCTCGACCCAGCGCTCTTGCGTGCCGGGCGCTTCGACCGCGTGGTGCTGGTCGACCGCCCGGACAAGAAGGGGCGGCTCGAGATCCTCCAGGTCCACGCGAAGAAGGTGAAGCTCGCGCCGGATGTCGATCTGGAGAAGATCGCCGCGATGACGCCGGGCTTCTCCGGCGCGGATCTCGCGAACCTGATCAACGAAGCCGCCCTGCTCGCCACGCGCCGCGGCGGGGAAGCGGTCACCAACGCCGACTTCAACGAGGCGATCGAGCGCATCGTAGCGGGACTCGAGAAGAAGAACCGCGTGCTGAACGAGACCGAGCGCCGCGTGGTCGCGCACCACGAGCTCGGCCATGCCCTGGTGGCGATGGCGCTGCCCGGCAGCGACCCGGTGCACAAGATCTCGATCATCCCGCGCGGCGTGGCCGCCCTCGGCTACACCATCCAGCGGCCGACCGAGGATCGCTTCCTGATGACGCGCGAGGAACTCGAGAACAAGATGGCAGTGCTGCTCGGCGGGCGCGCAGCGGAGGAAGTGATGTTCAACCACCGGTCGACCGGCGCCGCCAACGATCTCGCCAAGGTGACCGATATCGCGCGCAGTATGGTGATGCGCTACGGCATGGTGCAGACCCTCGGCCACGTCGCCTACGAGGAGGATCGCCCGCCCTACCTCGGCGGTCCGCTGCCGATGGGGCACCGCGAGTACAGCGAGGAGACGGCACGCGAGATCGACGTGGCGGTGCGCGCGATCGTCGAAGGCGCCTACGAGAAGGCGCTCGCCATCCTCAAGCGCCACCGCGGCGCGCTCGAGACCTGGGCGAAGAAACTGCTCGAGAAGGAAACGCTGGTCGAGGCCGAGCTCGCCGAGCTCAGGAACGCCGTGGCGCAGCCGTGAAGCGCGAGGCGGCGCTCTACGCGCTGCTGGCGGCGTGGCTCCTGCCCGGCCTGTTCGGCCACGATCCCTGGAAGCCCGACGAGGCCTACAGCTTCGGCCTGGTCTATCACATCCTCGAGAGCGGCGATTGGCTGGTGCCGACGCTCGCCGGCGAGCCGTTCGTCGAGAAGCCGCCGCTCTTCTTCTGGACCGCCGCGCTCTTCTCGAACGCCTTCGGCTGGCTCATGCCGGTGCACGATGCCGCGCGGCTCGCCACCGCCCTTTACAGCGCGCTCACGCTGACCTTCGTCGGCCTCACCGCGCGCCGCCTCTATGGCCCAAGCACCGCGCTACCGGCCGCATTGCTGCTCGCGGCCTGCCTCGGCTACCTGCAGCACGCACACCAGCTCATCACCGATACCGCGCTCCTCGCGGGCATCGCACTGGGTTTGTATGCGTTAGCAAAAAGATCAGGGCTGCTGCTCGGCACCGGCGCCGGCATCGCCTTCATGTCCAAGGGCCTCATCGGTCCGGGCATGCTCGCGCTCACCGCCTTGGCGTTGCTTGCGTTTCAAGACTGGAGATCGAGCTGGCGCATCTGGCCGCGTGCGCTCGTGGCGTTCGCGCCGTGGGCGCTCATCTGGCCGTGGCTGCTCTATCGGCACTCGCCGGCGCTGTTCCACGAATGGTTCTGGGTGAACAACTTCGGCCGCTTCAGCGGCGAGGCCGGGCTGGGCGGCGTGCTCGATCACGCGCACTACGCCAAGGCGCTGGTCTGGTTCGCGCTGCC
>DASWER010000118.1:0-25306 GCA_036394655.1 Burkholderiales bacterium | reverse complement strand
CTGGTTGCGCCGGCCGCCGGGGAATGCTCTGCCGACATCGCCTGCCGGGTCGCGCGAGCGCGCGAGGTGCAGCTCGCGCGCCAAGGCAAGCCGAACGCCCTCCTTGGCAGCCGCGAGATCGACCGCCATTGCGCCACCGGGCGCGAAGGCAGCGAGCTCCTGCGGCATGCGCTGGCGCGGCTGCTGCTTTCGGCGCGGGCGTACCATCGCGTGCTGCGCGTGGCGCGCTCGATCGCCGACCTGGCGGGCGCGGCGACGATCGCGGCAGAGCATGTCGCCGAGGCGATACAGTATCGGCGACTCGATGCTAGCTTCTAGCCCAGCATGGCCACCTACGCGATCGGCGACATCCAGGGTTGCTTCGACGAGCTGCAGGCGCTGATCGCGAAACTGCGCCTCGGCGCAAAAGACCGGCTGTGGTTCGTCGGTGATCTCGTCAATCGAGGTCCGAAATCCCTCGAGGTCCTGCGCTTCGTGCGTTCGCTCGGAGAGCGCGCCGTGGTGGTGCTCGGCAATCACGATCTGCACCTCGTGACCCAGCACGAAGGCCTCGAGCGCGCACGCAAGGACGATACGCTCGACGATGTGCTGGCGGCGCCGGACCGCGGTGAACTGGTCGACTGGCTGCGCATGCGGCCCTTGATGCACGCGGCCGATGGCTGCGCCATGGTGCATGCGGGATTGCTTCCGCAATGGACCGTGCCCAACGCTCTCAAGCTCGCGCGTGAAGTGGAAACGGCGCTTGCCGCAGCCGACTACCGCGAATTTTTGCGCCACATGTACGGCAGCACTCCGGACCGGTGGAGCGATGCGCTCAGGGGCTGGGACCGGTTGCGCGTGATCGTGAACGCGATGACCCGCATGCGCTTTGCGACCCCGGACGGAAAGATGGATTTCCGCGCCAAAGGCGCGAAGCCGCCGCCGGGCTATCGGGCTTGGTTCGACTTGCGGCCGAAGGAGTCCACCACGCTTTTGTTCGGCCACTGGTCGGCGCTCGGCCTGAAGCTCACCGAGCGCCTGGCGGGGCTCGACAGCGGTTGCGTTTGGGGCGGTCAACTCAGCGCGCTGCGTCTTGAAGATCGCAAGCTCTACCAAATATCATGCCGCGGCTATCAGGCCGCAGGAGGAGAGTGATGAGCAGCTGCGTGTTTTGCCGCATTGTTGCCAAGGAAATTCCGGCGGCGGTGATCTACGAGGACGAACTGACGATCGCGTTCATGGACGCGGGCCAGGTGAACCCGGGCCATGTTCTGCTCGCGGCGAAGGGCCACGCCGAGAATCTCTACGAGTTGAACGACGCGCAGGCCGGGGCGCTGTTGCGCTCAGCCGCGCGTGTCGCGCGCGCCATCCGCGATGCATTCCAGCCGCAAGGCTTGTCGGTCTATCAGGCCAACGGCAAGGCTGCGTGGCAAACCGTATTCCATTACCACATGCACCTGGTGCCGCGCAGTGAGGGCGACGGCATGGCGCTCAGCTGGCCGGCGAAGAATCCGCCGCGGGAGAAGCTCGCGGAATATGCAGCCGCGATCCGGCGCGAAATCGCTTAGGGGGTGACGCGCGTCACGCCGCCCGAGCTGAGCAGCCGCACGCGCTGCCCGGGTGTGAACTGCTGATCGGCTTCTTGCACGATGGCGCGCATTTCGCCGCTGTCGAGCTTCACCGTGATCTCGAGCGCATTTTTGCTGGTCGCCTTGTTCTCGAGCACGTTGCCCGCCACGCCACCGGCCACGGCACCGAGTACCGCGGCAACCTGGGAGCCCGAGCCGTGTCCGACCGTGCTGCCGGCGATGCCGCCGACCGCGCCGCCGGCTCCGGCGCCGATGCCCGATTGGCTGCCTTCGAGCTGGACCTGCCGGATCGAATCGACCGTCGCCATGCGCACGGTCTGCTCCCTGCCCGCCTCGTGTTTGCTGTACACGTTGCCCGACTCATGAGTGATGCAGCCGGCCAGCAACGCGGCCACTACCGCCAAGATTTTCGTTTTCACGCCACTTATCCTTTCCAGGCTGTGTAGCCAAAAGCGCGGTGGAACCGCGCTTCGATCTCCTCGCGTGGGACGGCGTGGTTCTGGGCGCCGCGCCGCGCGATCTTGATCGCTCCCATCAATGACCCTAGTTTACCTGTGCTGGGCCAGTCCCAGCCGTGCGAAATGCCATAGAGCAAGCCGGCGCGGTACGCGTCGCCGCACCCCGTCGGGTCGACTACCGCCTGTGCTTCAACGCACGGAATCTCGTGGCGTTGACCGCCGGCAATGATCACCGAGCCCTTGCCCCCCAAGGTATAGACCAGCGCTTTCACCGAGCGCGCGAGCGTCTCCAGGCTGCGGCCGGTGCGCTCCTCGAGCAGCTTTCCTTCGTAGTCGTTGACCGCGATGTAGTCGGCGAGCCGCACGAATTCGTTGAGTTCCTCGGCCGAAAACATCGGCAGCCCCTGGCCAGGATCGAACAGGAACGAGATGGCGTGCTGCGCGCATTCGCGGGCGTGCTGCAGCATGCCTTCCTTGCCGTCGGGGCCGATGATGGCGAGGCCCGCGCCGAGCTCGCCCGTGACGTGGTTCTGGTGCGAGTAGTTCATCGCACCGGGATGGAACGCGGTGATCTGGTTGTTGTCGAGATCGGTGGTGATGAAGCCTTGCGCCGTGAACTGGCCCGGGACACGCTTGAGGTGCTCGGCGCCGATGTCCAGGTCGCGCAGCCGGTCTAGATACGGACCGATGTCCTCGCCGACGGTCGCCATCACCAGCGGATCCTCGCCCAGCAGCTTCAGGTTGTACGCGATGTTGCCGGCGGTGCCGCCGTACTCGCGGCGCATCTCCGGAGTCAGGAAGCAGACGTTGAGAATGTGCAGCTGATCGGGCAGCAGGTGGTTTCGGAAGCGGTCCGGAAACACCATGATCGTGTCGTAGGCGATCGATCCAGTGACGAGCGTTGTCATGAGGGATAGAAGAGATAGAGTCGGTAACCGGTAGCGCGGGTCCGGCTGGTGTCGAGAAAGATGCGCAGCGCCGCCTCGCTGCCACCGGCGATGCCTTGGCGCACCAGTTCATCGCCGCGCCCCTGCTCGAGATAATCGCGCGGCGTCAGCACGCGGCGCAGCACCGGGCGGTCGATTTCATCGGTCAGCGTGAGCTCGAGCGCCGGGTAATCCTGCGGAAAGCGCGCGCGATTGCGGATCACCGCATTCAGCACGATCAGCCCTTCACGCCGCGAATCCGCCTGCAGCTCGGACGAATCGATGCTCATCAGCTCGGGCCGGCGCGGCAGCGGCACCTCGCAGCCGAGCGGCCGGCACAGCGCGCGCAGCGGATCGCGCGCCTGCGGTGTCGACGCCGCGAGCTCGGCGCGAAAACGATATAGGCCTTGGGCCGCGATCACCAACGCCGCAAGCAAAATGGCCGCGCCCCAGAGCCAGCGCGCGCGTGGCGAGCGCGGCTCGTCGGCGAGGAACTCCGGTAGAGGCTGCGCGCTGCTGCTCGCCGCCGCGTCCGCCGGCCGGCGTCCGGGATCGAATAGGCCGAGCTGTGGTGAGGGCCCGAGCGCAAGGCGCTCCTCGCTCTCTTCGACTAGCGCCGCTACGCCGTTGAAGACGCCGCCACATTTCCCGCAGCGCACCGTGCCCGAGTGGGCGGCGAGCTGCGAGCTCTGCACGCGGAAGGCCGTGCCGCACACCGGGCAGCGGGTGACGAGGCTCACCGCCGCACTCCATGCAGCAGCCGCCAAGGTTCCTCGCGCTCGCCCAGCGCCATCTGGAAAGCCGGCTCGTAAGCCTGGCGCACTTCGTCGGCCTGCGTGTCGAGCAGCCCGGCGAGCGCGATGCGGCCGCCCCGCTCGGTGCGTGCCGCGAGCAGCGGCGCCAGCGCGATCAGCGGTTGCGAGAGGATGTTGGCCATAACGAGCTCATAGCGGCCCGGGGAAAGTGCTTCGGGCAGTTGCGCATCTAGCTGCACGCCGTTGGTCCGAGCGTTGTTGCGCGTCACCTCGATCGCCTTTGCATCGATATCCACAGCGTCGACCTTGGCGGCACCGAGCTTAGCCGCGGCGATCGCCAATATACCGGAGCCGCAACCGTAATCGAGCACGCGCTCGCCGCCCCGCATGACGCGCTCGACGAACCCGAGCACCAGCCGCGTGCTCGGATGACTCCCGGTACCGAATGCGAGCCCCGGATCAATGCGCAGAATGTACGCGGCGTCGAGCGGCGGCGTATGCCAGCTTGCGCCGATCCACAAACGCCCGACGCGCAGCGGTGTGAACTGCGCCTGGCTGCGCCGCACCCAATCGTCGTCCTCCAGCCGGTTTATGCTGAACGGGGCGCTGGCCGGCGCGCCGCAGCGCTCGAGCGCTGCGGCGAGTGCGCCGCCAGGGTCGCCGAGCTCGTTGAAAAGGGCGCTTACCACGGCGCGCGGGCTGTCGAAAGCCTCGACGCTGACCGACTCGGCGCCCGCGTCGAGCAGCGCGTCGCTCAGGGCCTCCGCGGCTGCATGTTCGACCTCGACCCGCAGCGCGAGCGATGGCATCACTTTTTCTTCGTTTGCTCCTGGGCGAGCTTCTGCTCCAGATAATGGATCGAGACGCCGCCGCGCACGAAGCGCGTGTCGTTCAGGAGCTCGCGATGCAGCGGGATATTGGTCTGGATGCCTTCGACCACCATCTCGGAGAGCGCGATGCGCATGCGGGCGATGGCCTGCTCGCGCGTGGCGCCGTAGGCGATCACCTTGCCGACCATCGAGTCGTAGTACGGCGGCACGGTGTAGCCCTGGTAGACGTGAGAATCGACGCGGATCCCCGGACCGCCCGGGGGGTGATAGGAGGTGATCTTTCCCGGCGAGGGCGTGAAGCGATACGGATCCTCGGCGTTGATGCGGCACTCGAGGGCGTGGCCGCGCAGCACGATGTCCTTCTGGCGAAAGCGCAGCTTCTCCCCGGCGGCGACGCGGATCTGCTCCTGCACCAGATCGATCCCGGTGATCATTTCCGTGACCGGGTGCTCGACCTGGATGCGCGTATTCATCTCGATGAAATAGAACTCCTCGTCCTCGAACAGGAACTCGAACGTGCCGACACCGCGGTAGCCGATCTTGCGGCAGGCTTCGACACAGCGCTCGCCGATGCGATCGCGCAGCTTGGGCGCGAGCTCCGGCGCCGGCGCTTCCTCCATCACCTTCTGATGGCGCCGCTGCAGCGAGCAGTCGCGCTCGCCCAGATGCACCGCGTTTTTATGCGCGTCGGCGAGGATCTGGATCTCGATGTGGCGTGGCCCCTCGAGGTACTTCTCGAGGTAGACCACCGGGTTGGCGAACGCCGCCTGCGCCTCGCTGCGCGTCATGTTCACGGCATTGAGCAGTGCCGCCTCGGTATGCACTACGCGCATACCCCGGCCGCCGCCGCCGCCGGAGGCCTTGATGATCACCGGGTAGCCGACCTTGCGCGCGATACGCACGATTTCCTTGCCGTCTTCGGGCAGCGCGCCCTCCGAGCCGGGAACGGTCGGTACGCCGGCCTTGGTCATCGCCGTTTTCGCGCTGACCTTGTCGCCCATCAGGCGGATGTTCTCGGGGCGCGGGCCGATGAAGACGAAGCCGGAGCGTTCCGCCTTCTCGGCAAAGTCGGCGTTCTCGGAGAGAAAGCCGTAGCCGGGATGGATCGCCTCGGCGTCGGTCACTTCGGCCGCGCTGATGATCGCCGGTACGTTGAGATAGCTCGACGCCGCCGGTGGCGGCCCGATGCAGACCGATTCGTCGGCCAGCTTCACGTACTTCGCCTCGGTATCGGCCTCGGAATGGACCACCACCGTGCGGATGCCCATCTCGCGACAGGCGCGCTGGATGCGAAGCGCGATCTCGCCCCGGTTGGCGATCAGGATCTTCTCGAACATCTAGGCCAGGATGAAAAGGGGCTGGCCGTACTCGACCGGCTGACCGTTCTCGACGAGGATCGCCTTCACGCTGCCCGAAGCGTCGGCCTCGATCTCGTTCATGAGCTTCATCGCCTCGATGATGCAGATGGTGTCGCCCTCCTTCACCGCCTGCCCCACCTCGACGAACACCTTGGCGTCGGGCGAGGGCGAGCGATAGAAAGTGCCCACCATCGGCGCCTTGACGACGTGGCCCTCCTGCCCCGCCTCGCCCTCGGCTGCGGCGGGCGCCGGCGCCGTGCGGGGTTCTGCGGCCAGGGCAGGCGCCGTCACTGGTGCCGCCATTGCCACCACTGCGCCGCCCTTTACGATCTTCACCTTCTCCTCGCCCTCGGTGATCTCGAGCTCGGCGATCCCCGATTCCTGCACAAGGTCGATCAGCTTCTTCAGCTTGCGCAGATCCATTAAGGACGCGCCTTATCGGCAGTTAAGGGCTTTTTCGTCATTTTTCGGCGCAGAAGGCGGCGATTTTAGCCCGACCCGATGACAGGCGGTCTGCCGCTTGAAAAGCGCCTTTACGCTGTTAACGACGCGCTCGGGGCCATTTTGTCAATTTGGCTGGCGATCGTAGCAGATACCGCCACTTTGCTAGCTTTTAGAAGCTTGTTCACCGCTTAAGATAGCGCCCACTTCGGCGATTCCCGCCCTTTCTGCCACCCGGCCGGCGGGCGAAGTTTTCAGCGCTACCCGCTCGTCCCGAGGATCCAGCACCGCCAGGCGAACCGGTACGCCCTGCCAGCTCAGGGATATCAAGCTCGCTGCCCTTGCGCGATCGCCGGAATATCGGCGTCCTTCCTGGGTCGTGAAGGCGATGTTGCGTTCAAGAAGAAAAATCTCGACCTCCTTCGCGCTATCCGGAAACAGCTGCAGATCGATCTCGGCGTACGGTCCGGCGATGCCCTTGAGGACCGGACCCGTCAAATAAGGATTGAACTGCTCGAGCGCCTGCATCACCTCGAGCGCGAGGCGGCGCAGTTCCTCGATGAGCTCCGGGTGCTCGCCGGCCTGATAGAGCGCCCGATAGGCGCGCAACTCGGCTTCGACTTCATCGTTGCGCGGCAAGGCCTCGGTATCGACGGCGCCGAGCTGGCGCGCCGCCTTTCGCTTGGCGAGGGCGAAGTCGTCGATCCCGTCCTCGGCCATGATGCGCGCGGCGGCGGCGGCGATGCGCGCGCGCATGCCCGTCTGGCGCTTGCTCTGGCGACTCATGGCTGCCGTTCAATCATAGGTCATCTAATAGAATCGGCGCTCCCCAGCGATGGCCCAGCATCTCCACATCCTCGGTATTTGCGGCACCTTCATGGGCGGCATCGCGGCGATCGCGAGTGCCGCCGGTTATCGCGTCACCGGCTGCGATGCGAACGTCTATCCGCCGATGAGCGAGCAGCTCGCCGCCCTGGGGATCGAGCTCACCGAAGGCTTCGGCGAAGCGCAGATCCGTCTCAAGCCCGATCTCTGGGTCGTCGGCAACGTGGTCACCCGGGGTAACCCGCTGATGGAGGCGATCCTCGACCGCGGCGAGCGCTACGTCTCCGGACCGCACTGGCTCGCGGAGCACGTGCTAACCGGGCGGCATGTGCTCGCGGTGGCTGGCACGCATGGCAAGACCACCGTCTCGGCGATGCTCGCCTGGATCCTCGAATCCGCCGGCCGCTCGCCCGGCTTCCTCATCGGTGGGGTACCGATGGATTTCCCGGTGTCGGCGCGACACACCGGCGGCCCGCTTTTCGTTATCGAGGCGGACGAATACGACACGGCGTTTTTCGATAAGCGCTCCAAGTTCATCCACTACGGTCCCCGCACCGCAATATTGAACAATTTGGAGTTCGATCATGCGGACATCTTCGACGATCTTGCTGCTATAGAGCGGCAATTTCATCACTTCGTGCGAACTGTGCCCAAGACCGGCCTCTTGGTGGTCAACGGGGTAGATCCAGCGTTGGAGCGAGTACTTACAAAGGGGTCGTGGACGCCCATCGAACGATTTGGGGTGCCGGCTGGCTGGGAAGCTTCCGCGGAAAGCGCCGATGGAAGTTTCGAGATCGCCTGGCAGGGAAAACCGGTGGGCCGCCTGCGCTGGCCACTGCTGGGCGCCCACAACCGGATGAATGCCCTGGCAGCCGTGGCGTCGGCACGGCACGTGGGTGTGCCGCCGGAGCAGGCGATTGAAGCGCTGTCACGTTTTTCGGGCGTACGCCGGCGCATGCAGGTTCGCGGCCGTGCCGGCGGGGTTACGGTGTACGACGATTTCGCCCATCACCCGACAGCGATCCAGACCACGCTGGAGGGTCTGCGGCAAAGGGTCGGGCAGGCGCGCATCCTTGCGGTGCTCGAGCCGCGCTCGAACACCATGAAACGCGGCGTGATGAAAGATGCGCTGCCGGCAAGCCTGGCCGCCGCCGATCGCGTCTACGTTTACACGTCCAATCTCGGCTGGGACGCGGCCGAGGTCCTCGCACCATTAGGCAACCGCGTGCGCAGTGCCGAGGACCTCGAAACCTTGATCGCGAGCATCGCCTCGGATGCACGTCCCGGCGACCACGTGCTGGTGATGTCGAACGGTGGCTTCGGCGGCATCCACGGCAAGCTCCTCAGCCGCCTGCAAAACGCGGCTGCGGCGTGATCGTCTACCTGCACGGCTTCAACTCGTCGCCGCAATCTCATAAGGCGCAGGTCCTGAAGCGACACATGGCCGAGCGTGGCCTGGCGAGCGAATTCGCCTGCCCCGTGCTGCCGCCTGCGCCGCGCGAAGCCATCGGCGCGATAGAAAGCCTGCGGGCCAGCGCCGCGCTGCCCGTTTGCTATGTCGGCTCGTCTCTCGGCGGGTTCTACGCCACCTCTCTGGTCGAAAAGCACGGCGGCAAGGCAGTGCTCATCAACCCGGCGATCGATCCGCATGTCGGGCTGCGCGCCTACCTTGGCCCGCAGAAGAATCTGTACACGGGGGAGCCCTACGAGCTCACGCAAGCGCACTTGGAAGAGTGGCGCCAGCTCTACGCGCCCAGGATCACGCCGAGCCGCTATCTGCTGCTGGTGGAAACCGGAGATGAAGTGCTCGACTACCGGCGCGCGCTCGAGCGCTATGCCGGGGCGGAGCAGGTGGTGGTGCAGGGCGGTGACCACAGCCTGCAGAGTTTTCCGCAGCAGCTGGCGCGCTTGCTGAGCTTCGCAGGCTACTAGCGTGCAGCTGCTGTACGAGGAGGAGGGCGAGCTCAAGGTCGGCAGCGTGCTCGCGCAGGCGCCGGCGTCGTTCCAGGTCGAAAGCCCCCATGGCCGGCGCAGCAAGGTGAAAGCGACGAATGTGCTCCTCAGCTTCGAGCAGCCTGCCGCCGGCGAATTGCTCGCTCAGGCGCAGCGCTTCGCCGAAACGCTCGATACCGAATTCCTCTGGCAATGCTCGGGCGGCGCCGAATTCGACTTTCGCGGCCTCGCCCGCGACTACGTCGGGCGCGAGCCGGATGCGGTAGAGGCTGCGGGGGTTCTGCTCAGGCTACATGGGGCGCCGATGTACTTCTACCGGCGCGGCAAGGGACGCTTTCAGGCCGCTCCCGAGGAAACGTTGAAGCTGGCGCTCGCAAGCCAGGAAAAGAAAAAGCGCGTCCAGGCGCAGATCACCGCCTGGGCGGCGTCGCTCGCTCGCTTCGAATGCCCGGCCGAGATTGCGGCGCTGAAGGACGAGCTGCTCTATGCGCCCGATCGCAACAAAGCGGAAACGCGCGCCCTGGAGCAGGCCTGCGGCGAAACTGGCCTCAGCGCCCCGCGGCTGCTCCAGCGCTGCGGTCTGCTCGCCGATACGCACGACTATCACCTGAAACGCTTCCTGCACGAATTCTTTCCGCGCGGCGACGGCTTTGCCGCCCACCCGGTACCGCCGGCTCAAGAGGACCTGCCGCTCGCCGAGGTCGTGGCCTTCAGCCTCGATGAGCTCGGCACCACCGAGATCGATGATGCTTTCTCGGTGGCGCGGCTGCCTTCCGGCGCCTTGCGCGTCGGCATTCATATCGCCGCGCCTGCCTTGGGCATCACCCCGGCCTCGCCGCTTGACGCGATCGCCCGTGAGCGGCTCTCGACGGCCTACATGCCCGGGCGCAAGTACACGATGCTGCCGGACGACGTGGTGGCGCGCTTCTCGCTCGACCATGGCGCGGCCCAGCCGGCGGTGTCGCTTTACTTCGAAGTGTCCGCGGAGGGGCTGCCGCTCGCCTCGCACAGCAGGGTGGAGCGCGTTCCGATCGCCGCGAATCTGCGTCACGCGCAGTACGACGTGCTGAACCAGGCCTTCGAGAACGGGACCAGCGCCGGGCTGGCCCATGAAAGCGAGCTGCGCGAGCTTTGGCGTGTCGCATGCGCTCTCGAGAAGCGGCGCGGACGACCGAGCACCGGCGCCGCGCTCGTCGACTACACGTTTTACGTCGAGAACGACCACGTGCGCATCGTGCCGCGAAGGCGCGGCTCGCCGCTCGACAAGCTGGTCTCCGAGCTGATGATCCTGGTCAACTCGAGCTGGGGCGAGTTCCTCGCCGAGCGCGACGTCGCAGCCATTTACCGCGTGCAGTCGACCGGCAAGGTCAGGCTCTCTGTGCATCCCGAGCCGCACGAAGGTCTGGGCGTGCGTTCCTACGCGTGGATGAGCTCACCGCTGCGCCGGTACGTCGATCTGGTGAACCAGTGGCAACTCGTCGCCGCGATCCAGGGACGGCGAGCGCCTTTCGGCCGCACCTCCGAGGCGCTCTTGTCGGCGATGCGAGCTTTCGAGCTCACCTACGCCCGCTATGACGAGCACCAACGCGCGATGGAGACATATTGGAGCCTGCGGTGGCTGCAGCAGGAAGCTGTAAAGGACATCAACGGAGCCGTGCTGCGCGAAAATCTGGTCCGCCTGGAGGGGCTGCCGCTGGTGCTGCGCGTGCCTTCGCTGCCGGACACTGACATCGGCACTCGCGTGCGGCTGACCGTAAAGGCGATCGACCTGCTCGAGCGCTCGCTGGAGTGCGTGTTCCGTGAAATCCTGCCGGGAAATGACGTCGCGCTCGCCGGGGGAGCTGCGCAGCCCGACGAAAAAGCCTAAACTATGAAAGGCTTGTCCGACTGAAACAAGAATGCACATGAATTTGCGTTGGATCCCCGCCGGCAACGATCGCGTGCTTGCGATGGCGCTTGGGACCTCCATCGTGCTGCACGGCGTGCTGCTCGCCGTGCACTTCAAATTTCCGGGGGCGCTGCGCTGGCAGGCTTCGGAGCCCCGGATCGACGTCGTGCTGGTCAACGCCAAGACGCGCGAGCGCCCGAACCGCGCCGATGTGCTGGCGCAGGCGAATCTCGACCGCGGCGGCAACGTCGACGAGAGCCGCCGCGCCCGCTCGCCGCTCCCGGTCACCAACCCGCGCCAGCCGGGGCGCGATCTCGCCGAAGCGCAGCGTCGGGTGCGCGAGCTCGAGGCTCGCCAGCAGGAGCTGCTAGCGGCGGCACGCGAAGCCCAGGCCCGCGTGCCGCAACAGGCGCCGCGCAGCACGCCGGCGGAGCAGGCGGCACCGCAACCGAGTGGGCGCGACCTCGCCGACCTCGCGCTTGCCGCGATGCGCCTGCAGGCGCAGATCGACAAGCAGATCGAGGATTACCAGAAGCGGCCGCGCAAGAAGTTCATCGGCGCGAATGCCGCGGAGTACCGCTTCGCCCAATACGAGGAGGACTGGCGCGCGAAGGTCGAGCGCTGGGGAACGGTCAACTATCCCGCCGAGGCGCGCGGCAAGATCTATGGCAACCTGCGCCTCACGGTGACGATCCGTCCCGACGGCAGCGTCGATGGCATCGAGCTCGACCGCTCTTCCGGGCTGAAGATCCTCGACGCCGCGGCGTTCAAGATCGTGCGTATGGCGGGGCCGTTTGCCGCTTTTCCGCCCGCGATCCGGCGCGATACGGATCTGCTGGTCATCACCCGCACGTGGTTCTTCGGCCAGGGCGACAGGATCTGGACCCAGTAGGCGCGCTCGCCAGGCTGCGTGCTGGCTAGACGTTCGGGCGCGCTGCGCGCCCTGATCATTGCCTGGAAGGCCTTCAGCTACACGCTGGGGGCGCTCGTCATCGCCCTCGTGCTCGCCCAGGTCTGGTTCTACGCGCACATCGTCTACTGGACGCGTTACCCGCCTTCGACCACGGCGTTCATGGAAAGGAGCCTCGAGACGCTGCAGGCGAAAGACCCGCAGGCGCAGCTCGAGCACAAGTGGGTTCCCTATGAGGGCATTTCGATCCATCTCAAGCGCGCGGTCGTCGCCGCGGAGGATGCGCGCTTTCTCGACCACGAGGGCTTCGACTGGGCCGCGATCCAGAAGGCCATCGAGAAGAACGAGAAGAAGGGCAGGGTAGTGGCCGGCGCTTCCACCATCAGCCAGCAACTCGCGAAGAACCTGTTCCTTTCCGGCGAGCGCTCGTGGCTGCGCAAAGGACAGGAAGCCATCATCACCTGGATGCTGGAGGACACGCTCTCGAAGCAGCGCATCCTCGAGCTCTACCTGAACGTTGCGGAATGGGGCGACGGTGTGTTCGGCGCCGAGGCGGCGGCGCGGCATCACTTCGGTGTCGGCGCCGCGGCATTGAACGCGGAGCAGGCCGCCTGGCTCGCGGTGGTTCTGCCCAGCCCGCGGCGCTATGGCCGCGGCCGGCTCACGCCTTACCTCTCGGGCAGGGTGAACACCGTCCTCGCTCGCATGGGAGCGGTGCAGATCCCCTGATACGCTTCGCGCATGGCTGAAGCGCTGGCACGCCTCGAAGTCGACGATCTGCAGAGTAGCGTGCGCGAGATCGAGGCGCTGATCGCCGACAAGGCGCGCAATGCCGAGCTGCGCGCGAAGCTCGACGCGCTGCACCCGGCCGACGTCGCCTACGTGCTCGAGGCACTGCCGCTCGAAGAGCGCCTCGCGGTGTGGAATCTGGTCAAGGCCGATCGCGACGGCGACATCCTGCTGGAAGTCTCGGAGGCGGTACGCGAGTCGCTCATCGCGAGCATGGACTCCGCCGAGCTGGTCGCCGCGGCCGAGACGCTGGAAGCCGATGAGCTCGCCGACATCGCCGCGGACCTGCCCGCCGGCGTCATGGAGGAGGTGGTGCAGTCGCTGCCGGCCGAGGAGCGCGAGCGGCTGCGGGCGGCGCTGTCCTATCCGGAAGGCTCGGTCGGCGCGCTGATGGACTTCGATCACGTCGCGGTGCGCGAGGACGTGACGCTCGAGGCGGCGACGCGCTATCTGCGCCGCATGGACGAGCTGCCCGACCACACCGACCAGCTGTTCGTGGTCGACCGGGCGCAGCGGCTGAAAGGCACGCTGCCGCTCGCGCGGCTGATCGTGTCCGATCTGGAGCACGAGGTGACGAAGGTGATGCTGCCCGACAGCGTCAAGTTTTATGCGCAGGACTCGGCCGAGGACGCCGCGAGCGCTTTTGAACGCTACGACCTGGTCTCGGCTCCGGTGGTCGACGCCTCCGATACCTTGGTCGGCAGGCTGACGGTGAACGCGGTGGTCGATTACATCCGTGAGCGCACCGCCGAGTCGCGCCTCGCCGAAGCGGGTCTGCGCCAGGAAGAGGATGTGTTCGCGCCGGTGCTCGACAGCTTCAAGAACCGGTGGTCTTGGCTCGCGGTGAATCTCGTGACCGCCTTCATCGCCTCGCGCGTGATTGGCCTGTTCGAAGGCTCGATCGAGCGGCTGGTGGCGCTCGCCGCGCTGATGCCGATCGTGGCCGGCGTCGGCGGCAACTCGGGCAATCAGACCATCACCATGATCGTGCGCGCGCTTGCCCTCGGACAGATTCAGGGCAGCTACTGGCGCCAGCTCATGATGAAGGAGATCGGCCTCGCGCTGCTGAACGGCGTGGTCTGGGGAACGCTCCTCGGCCTCGTCGCCTACGCCTTCTACGGCAGCGTCGCGCTGGGCGGGGTGATGGCGCTGGCGATGCTGCTCACCCTGATTCTCGCGGCGATGATGGGCGTCACCGTGCCGTGGCTGCGGGCGCGCTTCGGACGCGATCCGGCGGTCGGCTCATCGGTGCTGATCACCGCCGTCACCGATTCCGGCGGCTTCTTCATTTTTCTGGGTCTCGCGACGCTGTTCCTGATGTAAGCGCTGCGGCGAACCGCCGCGTCGCCGCGAGCTGCGACTTGAGCGCATGGTCGAAGAGCGCCACGCGCTGCGCAAACACGGCACCGAAGTGGCTCGCGGCGTCGGCCGGCGGCAGCCTGAGCCAGGCATCGGCCTCTCCCGTCTCGGCGACGATCTGCATCCCCTGACGCCGGGCGAGATGCATCATCGCCGCGTTTTCCGCAAGGCAGTGCATGAAAAGCGCCGTCACGCCCCAATTGCGGGCATGCAGATGGGCACGGGCAAGCAATGCGCCGCCGATGCGGCCGCCGCGCTGGCCCTCGAGCACCGAAATGCCGAGCTCGGCATGGCCGTCGGCGCGCGCGAGATGGGCAACGCCGAGCAGATGCAGATCGTCATTCGCGACAGCGAATACCGCGTGCTGCGCGAAATTGATGCGCTCGACGTATTCGCGCACCGCGTAGTCGCTGAGCGGCGTGCCGAAGCGCAGCCTGCGGTCGTGCGAGCCGAGCTTCAGGAAATGCTCGAGAAGCGCGGGCCGCTCGGCACGCGACAGCTGTCGGATGGGAATGTTCACGCTGCTATCCGACGCAAGGACTGTTCCAGTCAGCCGAGCTTGCTGAACGCTGCGCGTGCCGCCGCGAGCGTGGCGTCGATCTCGGCGCTGCCGTGCGCGGCGGAGACGAAGCCCGCTTCGTAGGCGGATGGCGCGAGATAGACGCCCTGGTCCAGCATGGCGTGGAAAAAGCGGTTGAAGCGCTCGCGGTCGCACTGCATCACCTCGGCGAAGCTCTTCGGCGCCGCGTCGCGGAAGTAGATCCCGAACATGCTGCCGATCGATTGCGACGAGAAGGTGACGCCCGCCTTGCGCGCTTCTCCCGCGAGGCCTTCGGCGAGCGACTTCGTGGTGGCTTCGATGCGCTCGAGGAGCCGTGGCTGCACCACCAGCTGCAGCGTGGCGAGCCCGGCGGCCACCGCGAGCGGATTGCCCGACAGCGTGCCGGCCTGATACACCGGACCGAGCGGCGCCAGCTTCTCCATGATGTCGCGCCGGCCGCCGAGCGCGCCGAGCGGCAGGCCGCCGCCGATCACCTTGCCGAGCGTCGTCAGGTCGGGGCGGATGCCGTAGCGGCCCTGCGCGCCGCCGAGGGCGACGCGAAATCCGGTCATCACCTCATCGAAGATGAGCGCCGCGCCATGGCGCGTGCAGAGCTCGCGCAGCAGCTCGAGAAACCCGGCCGCCGGCAGCACCAGGTTCATGTTGCCCGCCACGGGTTCGACGATGACACCGGCGATCTCTGCGCCTTGTCTTTCGAACACGGCGCGCAGCTCGTCGAGATCGTTGTAGCTCAGCACCAGCGTCTGCGCGGCGGTCTCCTCGGGTACGCCGGCCGAGCTCGGATGGCCGAAGGTGAGAGCGCCGGAGCCGGCCTTCACCAGAAGGGCATCGGCATGCCCGTGGTAGCAGCCTTCGAACTTGACGATCAGCTTGCGCCCGGTGAAGCCGCGCGCGAGGCGGATCGCGGTCATCGTCGCCTCGGTGCCGGAGGACACCAGGCGCACGCGCTCGATCGAAGGCAGGAGCTCGCACAGCCGCTCGGCGAGCTGCGTTTCCTCCTGCGTCGGCGCGCCGTAGGAGAGGGCGCGCGCCGCGGCCGCCTGCACGGCGGAGACCACTGCGGGATGCGTATGGCCGAGCACCATCGGACCCCACGAGCCGACGTAATCGATATAGCGGCGGCCTTCCACGTCCCAGAGGTGCGCGCCGGAAGCACGCTCGAAGAAGCGCGGCGTGCCACCTACGGCGCGAAACGCGCGCACCGGGGAATTGACGCCGCCGGGTATCACGCGCTGCGCGCGCTCGAAAAGGGTTTCGTTTTTCATGCGAAGAGCTTCCCGTAATCGCGCGCCCGCTGCCGGATGTCGGGCGCATCGAAAAGATCGGAGATTACCGCCAGCAGATCGGCGCCCGCCGCGATCACCTGCGGCGCATTGTCGAGCGTGATGCCGCCGATGGCCGCGAGCGGCACGCCGAGCGCCTTTGCCTCCTGGAACAGGCGCAACGGCGCCCGCACCGCCTGCGGCTTGGTGGGCGAGGCGAACACGCTGCCGAAGGCGACGTAGTCCGCCCCCGCCTGTACCGCCGCACGCGCCAGGCCCGCATCGTTGTAGCAGGAGGCGCCGAGGATCCGGCCTTGCAGGCGTTTGCGTGCGCCGCCGAGGTCGCCATCGTCGCGCCCGAGGTGCGCGCCGTCGGCGCCGAGTTCCAGCGCGAGCTGGACCTCGTCGTTGATGATTACAGGCACGCCGAACTCGCGCGCGAGGCGCACAACGGCTCGGGCCTGCATCTCACTTCCTGTTTTGCTCCGGTACTGCAGCAGCGCGACGCCGCCTTCGAGCGCGAGGCGCAGCTTGCGCTCGACGTCGCCAACGTCCGGCGTGATCGCATACAGGCCGCGCAGCTTCACTGGCGGAAAAAGCGGTTCGGCAGGAACTGCCCCGCGCCGGGCTTGAAGGCGGCGGCGAGCGCGTGCCAGGTGAACTGCTGGGCTTCGCGCACCGCCTGTGGCACCTCGATGCCTTGCGCGAGCCGCAGCGCGAGCGCCGAGGCGAGTGTGCAGCCCGAGCCGTGATACTCGCCGGGTAGGCGTGGCCAGCGGTCTTCGCGCACCACGCCGCTCTCGTCGTAGAGCGTATTGACGACTTCTGCGCCGGCCTCGTGCGTGCCGGTGATCAGCACATATTCGCAGCCCTGGTCGAGCAGGCGCCGCGCGCACTCGGCGAGATCGGCCGCGCCGTCGGCGAGACGGCGCGCCTCGAGGCTGTTCGGCGTCAGCACCGTGGCACGCGGCACGATCAGCTCGCGCAGCGCTTCGATCGCGTCGTCCTGCGCGAGCGGATCACCGCGCCCGCTCGCGAGCACCGGATCGACGACGAAAGGCACCGCCGGAAACTGCTCGACGATTTCACTCACCGCGCGCACGTTCTGCGCGGAGCCGAGCACGCCCGCCTTGAATGCAGCGACCGGAATGTCGGCGAGCACGCGCCGCGCCTGCTCGGTGATCCACGCCGGCTCGACCGGCAGGATGCGTGCCACGCCGCTCGTGTCCTGCGCCGTGAGCGCGGTGATCACCGACAAGCCGTGGCCGCCGAGCGCGCCGATGGTGAGGAGGTCGGCCTGCACGCCGGCGCCACCGGTCGGATCCGATGCGGCGAAGGTCAGCACGATCGGCGGCGACATTGCGCTAATATCCCGGCCCATTCTATGGCCGAAAATCAAGTGCAATACAAGACGTGGATGTGCCTCATCTGCGGCTGGGTGTACGACGAAGCCGCGGGCCTGCCCGACGAAGGCATCGCCGCCGGCACGCGCTGGGAAGAGGTGCCCATGAACTGGACCTGTCCCGAGTGCGGCGCGCGCAAGGAGGATTTCGAGATGGTCGAGATCTGATGCGGTAAAATGCAACGCACCGGCGCATGTCCTCGATCAATCTGACGCACCACTTCCTGATCGCCATGCCGAACATGGCCGATCCGTACTTCTCCCGGACGCTCACCTATATCTGCGAGCATAACGACCAGGGCGCACTCGGCCTGGTGGTGAACCGTCCGATCGACATGACGCTGCAGACGCTGTTCGATCGCCTGTCGCTCTCGATCTCGGATGTCGCGATGTCCGAGGCGCCGATCTACTTCGGCGGGCCGGTGCAGACCGATCGCGGCTTCGTGCTGCACGAGCCGGCGGGCAACTGGCAGGCGACGCTGCGCGTGCGCGAAGCGATCGGCCTCACCACCTCGAAGGACATTCTCGAAGCGGTCGGCCGCGGCGAAGGCCCGAAGCGCATGCTGGTAACGCTCGGCTATGCCGGCTGGTCGCCCGGCCAGCTCGAGCAGGAGCTGTCGCAGAACGCCTGGCTCACGGTCGAGGCGAAGGACGCGATCCTGTTCGACATCCCGGCCGAAGAGCGCCTTGCGCAGGCGATGCAGTTGCTCGGCATCGACTACGCGAGCCTGCACGATGAAGCAGGACATGCCTGAGCGCGCCGCGCGCACTGTCCTAGCCTTCGATTTCGGTCTCAAGCGCATTGGAGTAGCAGTCGGCGAGCCGGAACTCGGCACGGCGCATCCGCTGGCGCCGATCGCGGCGCCCGGCTTCGACGCCATCGGCCGCCTGGTCAAAGAGTGGCAGCCCGCGCAGCTCGTCATCGGTCTGCCGGTGGCAGCGAATGGCGAACATCCGCTGGCGAAGCGGGTGGAACGCTTCGCGCGCCAGCTCGAAGGTCGCTTCCGTCTTCCGGTCGCGCGCGTCGATGAGCGTTTCAGCTCCGTCGAGGCGGAGAGCCGGCTGCGCGGCATGAAGAAGAGCTCGGTGGACTCGGTGGCCGCGCAGCTCATACTGGAGCAATACTTTGGTCAAGCTGCCTGAGGCGGAAAAACTCTGCCAGCAGCTCGCTGCCGAGCTGCGCCCGCAGCTCGGGCCGAAGACGGCGATGATCGGGCTTTACACCGGCGGCGCCTGGCTTGCCGAGCGCCTGCACAGTTTGCTGTCCCTGCCCGAGCCGCTCGGCCTGATGGACATCGCGTTCTACCGCGACGATTACCACCAGCAGGGCCTGCATCACGATCCCAAGCGCACCAAGATCCCGTTCGACGTCAACGGCCGCGAGCTCTTGCTGGTGGACGACGTGCTGTACACCGGCCGCACGATCCGCGCGGCAATGAACGAGCTGTTCGACTGGGGCAGGCCGGCGAGCATCACGCTGGTGGTGCTCGCCGACCGCGGCGGACGCCAGCTGCCGATCTGCGCGCAATACTGCGGCGCCAAGGTGGACGTTCCCGAGGGGATGCGTCTGCGCCTGAAGCGCGGCGCGGATGACAAGCTGGCGCTGGCGCTGGAGCCGAAAAGTGCAGCGTAACCCGCAGCTCAATGCCAATGGTGAGCTGCAGCACCTTCTGTCGATCGAAGGCCTGCCGCGCGAGATCCTGATCCAGATCCTCGACACTGCCGAATCGTTCGTCGGCGTCACCGAGCGCGAAGTGAAGAAGGTGCCGCTGCTCCGCGGCAAGAGCGTCTTCAACCTGTTCTTCGAGCCCTCGACGCGCACGCGCACCACCTTCGAGATCGCCGCCAAGCGGCTCTCCGCCGACGTCATCAATCTCAACATCGCGGTGTCGTCCCAGTCGAAGGGCGAGTCCTTGCTCGACACGGTCGCCAACCTCTCGGCAATGCAGGCCGATATCTTCGTCGTGCGGCACGACTCGTCGGGTGCGCCCTTCCTGATCGCACGCCACGTCAAGCCGCACGAGCACGTGGTGAATGCCGGCGACGGGCGGCATGCCCACCCGACGCAGGGGCTGCTCGATCTCTTCACCATCCGTCACTACAAGAAGGATTTCTCGCGGCTCACGGTCGCGATCGTCGGCGACGTGCTGCACTCGCGGGTGGCGCGCTCGCTGATCCACGGCCTGACCACCCTGGGCGCGCCGGAGGTCCGTGTGATTGGCCCGCAAACCCTGCTGCCCGCCGGCGTCGAGGCGCTCGGCGTCAAGGTGTTCCACGATATGCGCGAGGGGCTGCGCGACTGCGATGTGGTGGTAATGCTGCGGCTGCAGAACGAGCGCATGAAGGGCGCGCTGCTGCCTTCGGCGCAGGAATACTTCAAGCACTACGGCCTGACGCTCGAGAAGCTTTCGCTCGCGCGGCCCGAGGCGATCGTGATGCATCCCGGACCGATGAACCGCGGCGTGGAAATCGATTCCTCCGTCGCCGACGGCCCGCACTCGGTGATCCTGCCGCAGGTCACGTTCGGCATCGCGGTGCGCATGGCGGTAATGAGCATCGTGGCGGGAAACTGATGCGCCTCGTCATCAAGAACGCGCGCATCATCGATCCGGCGAGCGGGCGCGACGCAAAGGGCGACCTGTACCTCGCCGACGGCAAGATCGCCGAGGAATTTGCGCGCCCCGAGCGTGTAATCGATGCCAAAGGCCTGGTCGCGGCACCCGGGTTCATCGATCTTGCCGCTCGCCTGCGCGAGCCGGGGTTCGAGTACAAGGCGACCCTCGAATCGGAGCTCGATGCAGCGCTCGCCGGCGGCGTCACCAGCCTCGCCTGTCCGCCGGATACCGATCCGCCGCTCGACGAGCCGGGTCTCGTCGACATGCTGCGTCGGCGCGCGAAGGCGCTGTCGCGCGCCCGTGTCTACCCGGTTGGCGCGCTGACCGTGAAGCTCGCGGGCGAGCGCCTCACTGAAATGGCCGAGCTTGCCGAAGCGGGCTGCGTCGCGTTTTCGCAGGCCAATGCGCCGCTCGCCGACACCCAGGTGCTCTGGCGTGCGCTGCAGTACGCGGCGACGTTCGGCTTCCCGGTCTGGCTGCGCGCCGAGGATGCGTCGCTTGCGAAAGGCGGCGTGGCACACGACGGCGAGGTGGCGACGCGGCTCGGCCTTCCGGGCATTCCGCCCTTTGCCGAGACCATCGCGCTCGCCACGCTGCTCGAGCTGGTGCGCGCCACGCGGGCGCGCGTGCACTTCTGCCGTCTCTCGACCGCCGGCAGCGTCGAGATGATGCGCGCGGCGAAGCGCGAAGGCCTGCCGGTCAGCTGCGACGTCGCCATTCACCATCTGCATCTATGCGACATCGATCTCGGTTATTTCGATTCGAACTGCCGGCTCGAGCCGCCGCTGCGCAGCCAGCGCGATCGCGATGCGCTCGCGCGTGGGCTCGAAGACGGCACGGTGGATTGCGTCTGCTCGGACCACACGCCGGTCGACGAAGACGGCAAGCATGTGCCCTTCGCCGAGGCCGAGCCGGGCGCGACGGGCCTCGAGCTGCTGCTGCCGCTGACGCTGAAATGGGGCGAGGCGCGCAAGCTGCCGCTCGCCAAGACGCTGGCGCGCATCACTTGCGAACCGGCGCGGGTGCTCGGCGTCGGCTCGGGCAGGTTGGCGCCCGGTGCGCCCGCCGACGTGACGTTGTTCGATCCCGCCGCGACCGTGCGCGTTGCGGCCGAGACGCTGAAAAGCCAGGGCAAGAACACGCCGTTCCTCGGCTATGAGCTGGCGGGTCGCGTGCGCTACACCATCGTGGCGGGCAACGTCGTCTACGAAGCGTGAAGCGGGCCTGGCCGATCCTGCTGATGGCGGCGCTCGCGGCGTGCAGCTTCGCGCCGAAGAAGGGCGGCTACTACAAGGACGACGGCCCCGAGGCCAATCCACCCAGGAACCTCTCCGGTGTGGCCGACGCCAAGCCGCGCGTCGAGCCGCTGCATCGCTCTGCCAACCGGCCTTATGAAGTCTTCGGCAAGAAGTATGTGCCGCTCTCCTCGGTGCGGCCGTTTCACCAGCGCGGCGTCGCCAGCTGGTACGGCAAGAAATTCCACGGACAGAAGACCGCGAGCGGCGAGACCTACGACATGTACGCGATGACCGCGGCGCATCCCATCCTGCCGATACCGAGCTATGCCCGTATCACCCATGTACGCAGCGGCCGGCAGGTGGTGGTGCGGATCAACGATCGCGGCCCGTTCCATGCCGGCCGCGTGATCGATCTGTCATACGCCGCCGCTTACCGTCTCGGGCTGCTCGATGCCGGCAGCGCCGAAGTCGAGGTCGAAGCGATAGTTCCGGGCTCGCGCGCCGGCTTATAATCCGCGCCTTTTCTGGAATCGTGATGGTCCGCTGGCTGGCATTCCTTGCAGTGCTGATTTGCGCGGCGTCGCACGCCGCGGTACCGCCGCCGCCGTCGATCGGCGGCAAATCCTGGCTGGTCGGCGACATGACGAGCGGGCAGGTGCTCGCCGCAGAGAAGGCCGATGAGCGCTTCGAGCCGGCGTCGCTCACCAAGCTGATGACGGCGTACCTGGTCTTCGCCGCGCTGCGCGATAAAAAGATCACGCGCGAGCAGCAAGTGCCGGTGTCGACGCGCGCCTGGCGCGCGCCGGGCTCGCGCATGTTCATCGAGCCGCGCAAGCCGGTGACGGTCGACGAGCTCATCAAGGGCATGGAGATCCAGTCGGGCAACGACGCCTGCATCGCGCTGGCCGAAGCGGTCGCAGGATCCGAGGATGTCTTCGCGCAGATGATGAACCGCGAGGCGGCGCGCCTCGGCATGGCGAACAGCAAGTTCATGAATTCGACCGGTCTGCCCGATACGCAGCACTACAGCACGGCGCGCGACCTCTACATCCTGGCCGCGGCGCTGATTCGCGATTTCCCCGAGGAATATGCGCGCTATTACGCGATCAAGGAATTCCGCTACAACAACATCACGCAGCCCAACCGCAATCGCCTCTTGTGGCTCGATCCGACGGTCGACGGCGTGAAGACCGGCCACACCGACGCTGCGGGCTACTGCCTGATCGCTTCGTCGCGCCGCAGCGGCCGGCGCCTGCTTTCGGTGCTGCTTGGCTCGACCTCCGAAAACGCGCGCGCCCAGGAATCGCAGAAGCTCCTGAACTGGGGCTTCCAGTTCTTCGACAGCGTCAAGCTGTTCGGCACCGGCGAAGTGGTCCGCCCGCTGGAAGTCTGGAAGGGTGCGTCGCGCACGGTGAAGGCCGGCGTGCAGGGCGATCTCTATGTGAGCGTGCCGAAGGGCGAGGCCGCCAAGCTGAAGGCCGACCTCGTGTCGCAGCAGCCGCTGGTCGCGCCGCTCACGCAAGGCCAGCGCATCGGCACGCTGCGCGTCTCGTTCGACGGCAAGCCGCTCGCCGAGTACCCGCTGGTCGCGCTCGAGGCCGTGGCGCCCGCGGGCATCTTCGGGCGCGCCTGGGATACACTCAGGTTGTGGATCAAGTAACGATGGTTTTCCTGAACGGGCAGTTCATGCCGATCGAGGACGCCAAGGTACCAGTGCTCGATCGCGGCTTCATCTTCGGCGACGGCGTCTACGAAGTGGTGCCGGTGTACTCGAAGGTGCCGTTTCGCCTCGAGGAGCATCTTGGGCGTCTGGAGCGCAGCCTCGCCGCGGTCGGCATCCGCAATCCCCATACCCGAGAGCAATGGCGCGGCTTCATCGCCGGCGTGATCGAGCGCCAGCCGTTCGACGATCAGGCGGTGTACTTCCAGGTGACGCGCGGCGTCGCCAAGCGCGACCACGCTTTCCCCAAGCAGACCGTCGTGCCTACGGTATTCATGATGTCGAATCCGCTGGTGCCGCCGCCCGCGACGCTGGTGGAGCAGGGCGCAGCTGCGATCACCGCCCACGATAACCGCTGGCTGCGCTGCGACATCAAGTCGATCTCCCTGATCGGCAACGTACTGCTGCGAGAGCTTTCCGCCGCGGCCGATGCCGTCGAGACGATTCTGTTCCGCGAGGGCAGGCTGACCGAGGCTTCCGCCTCGAACGTTTTCATCGTCACGCGCGGAGCGATCCAGTCGCCGCCGAAGACCGAGCTGATCCTGCCCGGCATCACCTACGACGTGGTCGTCGAGCTGGCGCGCGCCAACGCGCTGCCGCTTGAATTTCGCGACATCACCGAAGCCGAAGTGCGCGCCGCGGACGAGATCTGGGTGACTTCGTCGTCGAAGGAAGTGCTCGCGGTCGTGCGCCTCGACAATGCCGCGGTGGGCGACGGCCGCCCGGGACCCGTGTTCCGGCGCATGTACCGGCTCTACCAGGAGTTCAAGCACAAGGTGATGCGCGCGGGCCGGCGCGAATCCATCTCGGCCTGAAAGGCGCCGGCTGATGCCCGTCGTCGCCGACAGTTCGCTGCTGGCATTCCCCTGCGATTTTCCGATCAAGGTGATGGGCCGCAAGCAGCCGGGCTTCGCGCAGGCCGTGACCGACATCGTGGTGAAGCATGCGCCGGACTTCGATCTCGCCACCGTGGAGATGCGCCCGAGCCGCAAGGGGCGCTATCTCAGCGTCACCTGCGTGGTGCGCGCGACCTCGCGCGAGCAGCTCGATGCGCTCTACCAGGAGCTCTGCGACCATCCCGGCGTGGTGATGGTGCTGTGACCATCGTCGAAGACCTCGTGGTCAAGCGCCTCGGTCGCGCCGAGTACTTGGCGACGCTGCAGGCGATGCGCCGCTTCACCCTCGAGCGCACCGACAGCACCGCCGACGAGCTCTGGCTGCTCGAGCATCCGCCGGTCTACACGCTAGGCCAGGGCGCCGCGCCCGTCAGCGTGGCCAACGCTATCCCGGTGATTGCTTCCGACCGTGGTGGCGAGATCACCTACCACGGCCCCGGCCAGGTGGTGCTCTATACGCTGATCGATCTCGCACGCCGCGGGCTGAAGGTCAAACCCTTCGTGCGCTTGCTCGAACAGGCGGTGATCGATCTCCTGGGCGCTCGCGCCGCGCGCCGCACCGGCGCCCCCGGGGTCTATGTCGACGGCGCCAAGGTCGCGGCGCTCGGCATCCGCGTCACCCGCGGCCGGGCGTACCATGGCCTCGCACTCAACGTCGATATGGACCTAACGCCGTTCTCCGCCATCGATCCCTGCGGCTATCCCGGCCTGCCGGTGACGCAGACTCGCGATCTCGGTTTCAGCGACAGCCCCGCGACTATGGGCGACAAACTGGCTGCGCAGGTGATGCAGCAGCTCGAGCATGCGTGAAGCCGGCGTAAAGGAGAAGGGCCAGGCGAAGACGATCCGCATCGTGCCGCTCGGTACGCCGTTGCCCAAGCCTGCCTGGATCCGCGTGCGTGCCGCCAGCCCCAATTCGCGCTTCCACGAGATCAAGGACATCCTGCGCCGGCAGAAGCTGCATACCGTCTGCGAAGAAGCCTCGTGCCCCAACATCGCCGAATGCTTCGGCAAAGGCACGGCGACCTTCATGATCCTCGGCGACATCTGCACACGGCGCTGCCCGTTCTGCGACGTGGCGCATGGCCGCCCGCTCGCGCCGGATGCCGAAGAGCCGCGCCACCTGGCCGAGACCATCGCGCAGCTGGCTCTGCGCTATGTCGTGGTCACCAGCGTGGATCGCGACGATCTGCGCGACGGCGGCGCCCAGCACTTCGTCGACTGCATTTCTGCAATCCGGCAAGCCTCTCCCGCCACCACCATCGAAGTCCTCGTGCCCGATTTCCGTGGCCGCCTGGATCGTGCGCTCGAAATCCTCGCCGCGGCGCCGCCGGACGTGATGAACCACAATCTCGAGACCGTGCCGCGCCTGTATAAGAAGGCACGGCCCGGCGGCGACTACCGCCACTCGCTCGCGCTGCTCCAGCAGTTCAAGCGCATGTACCCGTCGGTGCCGACCAAGTCGGGGCTGATGGTGGGGCTGGGCGAGACCGATGCCGAAATCGTCGAGGTGATGCGCGACCTGCGCGCCCACGACGTCGACATGCTGAC
>DASWER010000117.1:0-1561 GCA_036394655.1 Burkholderiales bacterium | reverse complement strand
GGTGGCGAGCGACTCGAAGATCGAAACGCGGCTGCCGCTGCTCGAGCTGAACGACGACGCGTCGATCTCGTCCTTCATCCTGGCTCATCTTCGCCTCCAGTGAATAAAGGCCTGCTCTCGGTCGACGAAGCGCTGGCGCAGATGCTGGCGCGCGCCAAGCCGGTCGCCGAGATAGAAAACGTGGAGACGCTCGAGGCCACCGGCCGCGTGCTCGCGCGGCCGCAGCGCTCGACGATGGACGTGCCGCCGATGGACAACAGCGCGATGGATGGCTATGCCGTGCGCATCGCCGATGGTCTCAAGCTGAAAGTCGCGCAAAAGATCATGGCAGGCTCGGTCGGCAGACCGCTCGAGCCGGGCACCGCGGCGCGCATCTTCACTGGCGCGCCGATCCCGCCCGGCGCGGATGCAGTGGTAATGCAGGAGCATTGCACCGTCGAAGGTGATTTTGTCGTCATCAACAAAAAACCCCCGCCGGACCAGTGGATCCGCCACGTGGCGAGCGACATCGCCAAAGGCGCCGAGATCCTGCCCGCCGGCAAGCGCCTTCTGCCGCAGGACACCGGCCTTGCCGCGTCCGTCGGGATTCGCACGCTGCCGGTCTATCGACGATTGAAATTGGGACTGTTCTTCACTGGCGACGAGCTCGTCATGCCCGGCGAGCCGCTCGCGCCCGGGCGCATCTACAACTCCAATCGCTTCACGCTGCGCGGCCTCGCCGAGGTCTTCGGCTGCGAGCTCACCGACTACGGCATCGTCCCCGACACCCTGGACGCGACGCGAGAAGTCCTGAGGCGCGCCGCCAAGGAATGCGATCTCGTCGTCACCTCCGGCGGCGTCTCGGTCGGCGACGCCGACTATGTGAAGCCCGCCGTGGAAGCCGAAGGCGAGCTCCTGATGTGGCGCATCGCGATGAAGCCTGGCCGCCCCCTCGCCTTTGGCAGCGTGGGCAAATCATTCTTCATCGGCTTGCCCGGCAATCCGGTCTCGAGCTTCGTCACCTTCCTGATCTTCGTGCGGCCGTTCCTGCTGAAAGCGCAGGGGATGACCCAGACCGCCCCGCATGCCGTCGCGGCGCGCGCCGACTTCGACTGGCCGGAGCCCGACTCGCGGCGAGAATTCCTCCGCGTAAAATGGAACTCGCAAGGCGGGCTGGAGATTTATCCGACGCAGGATTCAGCGGTGCTCACCTCCACGGCCTGGGCCGACGGCCTGGTCGACAATCCCGCGGGCCATGCCATCCGCAAAGGCGACACGGTGCAGTTTTTCTCCTACGCCGAGCTCTACCGATGAGAGTCAAGGTTCTCTTCTTCGCTTCGATGCGCGAGCAGCTCGGCCGGCCGAGCGAGGAGATCGAATTGCCCGCGAGCATCAATACGGTCGGCGCGCTGCGCGATCACCTGCGCGCGCGCGGCGGGGTGTGGGAGACCAGCTTTGCTCCCAACCGCGCAGTACGCGCTGCGGTGAACCAGGATATGGCCCAAGGGAACGCGAGCATAAAAACGGGCGATGAGGTTGCATTCTTTCCACCGGTGACCGGCGGATGAAGATCTCGGTCCAG
>DASWER010000116.1:0-2223 GCA_036394655.1 Burkholderiales bacterium | reverse complement strand
TCGGGTTTGATGCCGGCTTCCTTGATGGCGCGGCCGTAGCGGTCCATGTCGGCGCGGATCGCGGCGGCGAAGCGCTCCGGCGTGCCGCCGAGCGGCTCGTAGGACTGCTGCGCCAGCTTCTCGCGCAGGTCGGGCGCCTGCAGCACCTTGTTCACCTCCGCGTTGAGCCGCGTCTGCACCGCCGCTGGAACGCGGCTCGAGCTCATCAGCCCGAACCAGAGGTCGAACTGCATGTCCGGGTAGCCCGCCTCGCGCAGCGTCGGATAGTCCGGCGCGAAACTGCTGCGCGCCGGGCTCAGGATGGCGAAGCCGCGCAGCTTGGCGTTCTTGATCTGCGGGTTGAAGTGCGCCACGGTGCTGATGAACACCGGGACTTGTCCGCCGAGCACCCCGGTGAGCGCGTCGCCGCAGCCCTTGTACGGCACGTGGGTCCATTTGAAGCCCGCTTCGGCCGCCAGCAGCTCGCCCGCGAGGTGCTGCGGCGACGCGGTACCGCAGCTCGTGAAGTTCACCTTGCCGCTGTTCGCCTTGGCGTACGCGATCAGCTCGGCCACGTTCTTCGCCGGAAACTCCGGATGCGCGCCGAGCATGATCGGCGTGCCGGCGACGAGCGCGATCGGCGCCAGGTCCTTCTGCGTGTCGTAGAGCACCTTGGCATAGACCAGGGGAATGATGGCGACGTTGTTCGGCACCATCACCAGCGTGTGCCCGTCGGGCTCGGCCTTGGCGGCGGCGTCGATGCCGATCATGCCGCCGGCGCCGGTGCGGTTCTCGACCACGCAGGGCTGACCGAAGGATTGCGGGAACCGCTCGCACAGGTAGCGCGCTATCAGGTCGTTCGCGCCGCCCGGGGCATACGGCGCGATGATGCGGATCGTCTTCGACGGGAAGCCCTGGGCCGACACCGGCCCGCAGATGAGCAGCAGGGCCAGGAAAAGCGCGCGCGCCATCAGTTGACGACCTCGAACAGGCCCGCGGCGCCCATGCCGCCGCCGATGCACATGGTGACGACGACGTGCTTGGCGCGGCGGCGGCGCCCTTCGATCAGCGCATGGCCGACGAGGCGCGCACCCGACATGCCGTAGGGATGGCCGAGCGCGATGGCGCCGCCGTTGACGTTGAGGCGCTCGTTCGGGATGCCGATGCGGTCGCGGCAGTAAATGACCTGGACCGCGAACGCCTCGTTGAGCTCCCACAGGTCGATATCGCTCGCCTTCTTGCCGGTCTGCTCGAGGAGCTTCGGCACCGCGAACACCGGGCCGATGCCCATCTCGCGCGGATCGCAGCCCGCCACCGCGAAGCCGCGGAAGATGCCCAGCGGCTTCAGCCCGCGCTTCGACGCCTCGCGATCGCTCATCACCACTGCCGCGCTGGCGCCGTCGGAGAACTGGCTCGCGTTGCCGGCCGAGATGCAGCCGCCCTCGATCGCAGGCTTGATCTGCGACACGCCTTCGTAGGTGGTGTCGGCGCGGATGCCTTCGTCTTCCGACGCGATGGTCTCGCGCATGGTCTCGTGGCCGCTGTGCTTGTCGAGCACCTTCTGCTTCACGGTGATCGGCGCGATCTCGTCCTTGAACTTGCCCTCGGCGCGCGCCTTGGCCGCGCGCTGCTGGCTCTGCACGCCGTAGCGGTCCTGGTCCTCGCGCGTGATCTCGTACTTCTTCGCCACGTACTCGGCGGTCTGCAGCATCGGCCAGTAGATCTCGGACTTGTGCCGGTGCAGCCACTCGTCCTGGAAGTGATGCTTGTTCATCTCGTTCTGCACCAGCGAGATCGATTCGACGCCGCCGGCGACGTAGAGCTCGCCTTCGCCCGCCATGATGCGCTGCGCGGCAAGCGCGATGGTCTGCAGGCCCGAGGAGCAGAAGCGGTTCACCGTCATGCCGGGCACGCTCTGCGGGCAGCCGGCGCGGACGGCGATCTGCCGCGCGATGTTCCAGCCGGTCGCGCCCTCGGGATTGGCGCAGCCGATGATCACGTCGTCGACCTCGTCGGCATCGAGCTTTGCGCGCTCGAGCGCGGCGTGCACCACATGCCCGCCCATCTTGGCGCCGTGCGTGTTGTTGAGCGCGCCCTTCCAGCTCTTGCAGAGCGGCGTGCGCGCGGTGGAAACGATCACGGCCTCATTCATTGAACCTCCTGCCCTCTTTGGCGAGTTTGACAAGCAGCGGCGCCGGCTTCCATTGCGCGCCCTGGTAGCCCTGCTGGAATTTCTCGATCGAT
>DASWER010000115.1:0-4341 GCA_036394655.1 Burkholderiales bacterium | reverse complement strand
TGCTCCCAGTACGCGGAGTGGCCGCACTCCGGAACGACGAGCGATTCGCAGCCGCGGATGCGCGCGGCGAAGAGCCGCAGCACCGACGGTGGCATGTACAGGTCGGCGTCGCCGGTGAGCAGCAGCGTCGGCAGCCTGATCGTCTCGAGCGCGGCATAGGTAATGCGGTTGCGCATCGTGTAAGAGACGCGAGGTTTGGCCTGGGCGAGCGCGTTCCAGCGCTTGGTGCCTTCGGGGTTCGCGGCACGATACGAAGGCCCGAGCTCGCGAAAATCGGCCGGCATTTTGTCGAACTGGGGCGAAGGCCGCAGCCGTTGCGACATCTCGAGGTAGTCGGCGTCCTGCACGCCGACGATGGTGTTCGCGAGGACCAGGCTGCGCAGGCGATCCGCATGCGACAACGCGTAGTCCGCCGCAATGATCGCGCCGGCCGCCGTGCCGATGAGGTGGAAGCCCGCCAAAGCGAGCTTCGTCGCCAGCGCCTCCAGCTGATCCGAGGCGAAGCCTTCGGCAGTCCGGTCCAGGGCGATGCAGCGGTAGCCAGCGGCGGTGAACGCCGGGAACTGGTGCTGCCACATCGCGCTGTAGCCGGTGGCCGCGTGCAGGAAGACCACTGGTGCGCCCTCGCCGCCTGTGTCCTGGAATTCCATGCTTGCTATTCTGCGGCATGACCTCGGTAGAGCGCGTGATCGACAGTGCCGACCAGCTCGGCGAATGCCCGATCTGGGACGAGCGCATGGGCACGCTGTGGTGGGTCGACATCCACGGCCGCGCCATCAAGCGCTACGACGGCGAGAACCTGAGGGTGCTGTCGATGCCCGAGAAGCCCGGCAGCATCGCCTTTCGCCGCGAGGGCGGGCTGCTGGTCGCGCTGAGCTCCGGGGTTTATCTCCTCGGCACCGAGCAGCCGCAACTCCTGGTGAAGCCGGCGGAGCACGCCGCCGCATTGCGCTTCAACGACGGGCGCTGCGACCGCGCCGGGCGCTTCTGGGTCGGCACGCTCGCCGAGCCCGATTTCCCGCCGCAAGGCGTGCTCTACCGCATCGAGCGCGATGGCACTTGCCGCTCGTTCCGCACCGGCATCCAGGTGCCGAACAGCCTCGCCTGGAGCCCCGACGGTCGCACCATGTATTTCGCCGACAGCCCGCGTCACAGGATCTGGGCGTTCGATTACGACGCCGGGCGCGGCGAATTCTCCGGCGAGCGCATCTTCGCCGAGCCGCATCCCGGCTTCCCCGACGGCTCGTGCGTCGACGCCGAGGGCTGCGTGTGGAACGCGGAATGGGGCGCCGCGCGCGTGGTGCGCTATACCCCGGCGGGAAAAATCGATCGCGTGCTCGAAGTCCCGGCGGAGAAACCGACCTGCTGCTGCTTCGGCGGCGCGCGCCTCGACACGCTCTACATCACCAGCGCGAACGGCGCCGGCGTGTTCGCGATTACTCCAGGGGTAAAGGGCCTAGCGGAGTCCCGCTTCGGCTAGGTAGCGGCGCACGCCCGGATGGATCAGCTCGGCACGCGGCGCCGCGGCGATGGTGTTCGCCATCGTGGTCTCGCGCGCCTGCTCCAGCCGCGCCGCGAGCTTTGGCTCGGCGCGATGGATCCCGCGCGCCAGGAGATACGCCGCGTCGTCCGACAGCGCCGGCTTCGCCAGCACGTAGCTCCACGAGCCGACCGACGGCAGCGCTGCCTCCTGGCCGGGATAGCTCTTCGCCGGCAGCGTCACCGGCTGCAGCGCTGGATTCTTTGCCAGGATGGTCTTGATATCGGCAACACCGGGAGCGATGAAGCGCGCGCCGGACTTCGCGAGCGCCGCGAACGCCGGCCAGCCGACGCCCGCGCCCCACAGCGCCTCGGCGCGGCCGTCCTGCAGCATCGCCGGGCCGTCGCCCGCTTTCTCGAGGTAAATGGGCTTGATGTCTATTCCCAGCGAATCGAACACCGTGCGCCCAAGGGCGGTGATGCCCGAGGCCTGCGTGCCGAGCACCACCGGCTTGCCGCGCAGCTCGCCGAGAGAACGGTAGGCGCTGTCGCCGCGCACCATCAGTACGCCGGGCGACGAATAGATCGCCGAGATAATGCGCAGCGGCGTGTCGGGCTTGGCGAGCACCGCGCTCGCGATTTCGCCGGCAACCAGCGCGAGGTCGAGCTTGTTCGCCTCGAGCAGCGGCACGTTCTCGGTGCTGCCCTTGGTATTGCGTGTCTCGATGCGAAGGCGCGGCTCCTGCGCGTTGACGACCTCGGCGAAGGCGTCGCCGAACACCGGGAAGCCGCCGCCGGGGGTCGCGGTACCTAGGACCAGCACGAAGATCAGCTCCATCTCACTGCGGCGGAATTTTGGCGTGCTCGACGATCTTCTGGTAGACGTCGATCTCGCTGCGCACGAACTTGGCGAAATCCTCGGTCTTCATCGGCGCGGGCTGGATGCCGAGCTTGGCGAACTGCTCCTTGACCGCCGGCTCGAGCACGATCGCGTTCACCGCGCTGTTCAGCTTCTGCACCACCGGGATCGGCGTCGCCGCCGGCGCCCACATGCCGAACCACAGCGTCATGTCGTAATCGTAGAGTCCCTGCTCCGCGATGGTCGGCACTTCGGGCAGCACCTCGGCGCGCGCCTTGGTCGAGACGCCGAGGCCGGTGAGCTTGTGCTCCTTCACCAGGCTCATGCCGGCATTGATCGGCGCCATGTAGAACGCGCTGCGGCCGCCGAGCACGTCCTGCATCGCGTCGGGCGAGCCTTTGAACGGCACGTGGATCATCTTCACGCCCGCCAGCGCGATCACGTATTCGGCCGCGAGGTGCGTGGAAGTGCCGACGCCGGCAGAAGCGAACGGAATCTGGTCGGGCTTCGCCTTCGCCGCCTCGATCAGGCCCTTGAGCGACTTGTACGGCCCATTGGCCGCGGTGACCATCACGTAAGGCGTCTTGCCAAGGATCGCGACGTCGGCGAGGTCCTTCAGCGGGTCGTACGGCAAGCTCTTGTAGATAGCGGGATTGGCCGAGTGCGACGACGACTGCACGAGCAGCGTGTGGCCGTCGGCCTCGGCCTTCACCACCGCCGCGGTGCCGATCTGGCCGCCCGCGCCGGGCCGGTTCTCGACGATCACCGGCTGCTTCCAGTGCTCGCTCAGGCGCAGCGCGATGATGCGCCCCGCGATGTCGGCGCCGGAGCCCGGCGTCAGCGGGATGATCATGCGGATCGTCTTGGTCGGATACTCCTGCGCGTGCGCCAGCCCGAAGGCAAGCGCAAAAATGGGGACAGACCCCATTTTTCTCATTTGCGAAAGCGAGATCCTGATTCCCATCGCGTGGTTTCCTTGGGGTTTTGTGACTCTAAATGAGAAAAATGGGGTCTGTCCCCAATTTCAACCGAGTGTCGGCATATGGAAACCAGGGGCCGGCGTGTCCTGGTGCGGCCAGCGTGAGGTCACGACCTTCGTGCGCGTATAGAACTTCACCGCCTCGGTGCCGTGCACGTGCAGGTCGCCGAAGAGCGAGTTCTTCCAGCCGCCGAAGGAGAAATAGGCGACCGGTACGGGGATGGGCACATTGATTCCCACCATGCCGACCTGGATCTCGGCGGCGAAGCGCCGCGCCGCGCCGCCCGACTCGGTGAAGATCGCGGTGCCGTTGGCATAGGGGTTTTTGTTCACCAGCGCGATGGCCTCGTCGATGCTGCCGGCACGAAGCACCACCAGAACGGGTCCGAAAATCTCGTTCTTGTAGATCTCCATCTGCGGCGTGACCTGGTCGAAGAGCGTCGTGCCGAGGAAAAAGCCTTCCTTCCGGTCCGTCGTCGCGCCGTCGAGCACCGCCCTCGCGCCCTCCGACTTCCCCTGCCGGATGAAGCCCGCGACCTTATCGCGGTGCTCCGCGGTAACCAGCGGGCCCATGTCGACGCCCTCCTGGTCGCCCGCGCCGACTTTTATTTTCTTCGCTTTCTCGGCCAGCAATTTCACCAGCGGGTCGCCAGCCGCACCGACGGCGACGACCGCGGAGATCGCCATGCAGCGCTCGCCGGCCGAGCCATAGGCAGCGCCGATCAGCGCGTCGGCGGCGAATTCGAGATCCGCATCGGGCAGCACCACGGCGTGGTTCTTCGCGCCGCCAAGGGCCTGGACGCGTTTACCCGTCCGGGAGCAGGTTTCGTAGATGTACTTGGCGATGGGCGTCGAGCCGACGAATGACACCGCGTGGATGCCCGGATGGTTGAGGATCGCATCGACCGCGACCTTGTCGCCATGGATCACGTTGAGCACGCCGTCGGGCAAGCCCGCTTCCTTGAACAGCTCTGCCATCCGCACGGACGCAGAGGGGACCTTCTCCGAGGGCTTGAGGATGAAG
>DASWER010000114.1:0-25335 GCA_036394655.1 Burkholderiales bacterium | reverse complement strand
CTGGCGCGGCGCCGGCTGCCGGATGAGCCGCGGGTTGTGGCTGTGGCTTGCCGTATTCCCGGCGCTAGGACCGCTGATGGTGACCCGCTACGACATCGTGCCTGCCGCGCTTGCCGGCAGCGCGCTCCTCGCGCTGGCGGCGGCGCGACCCGCCACCGCGGGCGCGCTCGCGACCCTCGGCGCCGGCCTCAAGCTGTGGCCCGCGGCCGGCTTCGCCGCGCTACTCGTGCCCGGAGAGCGCAAATCGCGCGCAGGGGTTCTTGCCGGCCTGCTTTCTCTCTTGGTTGCGCTGGCGCTCGCATCCGCGGCGGCGGCGGGCTGGTCGCGCCTGTGGTCGCCCTTCAGCCTGCAGGGCAAGCGCGGCTTGCAGCTCGAGGCGTTCGGCGCGCTGCCGCTCCTCTGGGCGCGCTATCTCAGTGTCGATGGCGGCTGGACGGTGCGGCAGGAAGAGGTCGTGTGCAAATGCCACGAGCTCTACGGCCCCGGGGTCGATGTGGCGCTGCAGCTCACGTTTCCGGCGCTGCTGATTGCCGCAGCGTTCGTCGCCATCCTGCACCTGCGGGCCTTCGCCGCCCCGGCCGCGGCGCGCACCGCCGCTGTCGCGGCGCTCCTCACTGCGCTCTCGCTCGTCGCCTGGCTGGTGACGGCCCGGGTTTTCAGCCCGCAGTACATGATCTGGCTGGCCGCGCCGCTCGCCGTGCTGGGTACCCTGCCCGGCGCGCCGCTGGCGCGCCTCGATCTCGCCTTTGTCGCCGCCGCCGCTTTGCTCACGCATCTCATCTATCCGCTGGGCTACGAGGCGGTCCTGGTCGAGCGCCATCCCCTGCAGCCGATCTTCCTGGTCGTCGCGACGTTGCGCGACGCGCTCGTCGTGGCGCTCGGCGTGCGCCTCGCCATGCAGACCTGGCGCCTGACGCGCCGTGCATAGGCGCGATTTCCTGAGGACGCTAGCGCTGGCCGCCGCCGCCGGCGCGACGCTGCGGCCGCAGTCGAGCGAGGCGCAGGCGGCGAGCGAGCTCTACGACCTGCCGCCCTTCGGCAATGTGTCGGTGCTGCACATCACCGACGTTCACGCCCAGCTCCTGCCGCTGCATTTTCGCGAGCCGAGCGTCAACCTCGCCCTTGGGGGAAATGAGGGAAAACCGCCGCACCTCGTAGGCGAGGCGTTCCTTGCCCATTACGGCATCGCCGCCGGCACCGCGGCGGCGCATGCATTTACCCATCTCGATTTCGAGGCGGCGGCGCGCCGCTACGGCAAGACCGGCGGCTATGCGCATCTCGCGACGCTGGTCAAGCGGCTGAGGGCGACGCGGCCGCACGCGCTGCTCCTCGACGGCGGCGACAGCTGGCAGGGCTCGGCGACGGCGCTCTGGACGCAGGGCGCCGACATGATCGGCGCGCAGCGGCGCCTGGGCGTGCAGTACATGACCGCGCACTGGGAATTTACCTATGGCGCCGAGCGCATGCTGCAGGCGGTAAAAGAACTTGCGCCAATACAGTTCCTGGCGCAAAACGTGCGCACGGTCGACTTCGAAGACCCGGTGTTCACGCCTTATGCGTTGCATGAAGGAGTGGCGATCATCGGCCAGGCGTTTCCATACACGCCGATCGCGCATCCGCGCCATCGCTTTCCGGAGTGGTCCTTCGGCATCCAGGAAGGGCGCTTGCAGAAGCTGGTGGACGAGGTGCGCGCCAAGGGTGCAAAAGCGGTGCTGCTGCTCTCGCATAACGGCATGGATGTCGATCTCAAGCTCGCCGGACGCGTGCGCGGCATCGACGCCATCCTCGGCGGACACACGCACGATGGCGTGCCGGCGCCGGTGGTGATCGGCAAGACGCTGGTCACCAACGCCGGCTCGCACGGCAAGTTCGTGGGCGTGCTGGACCTCAGAGTCGATGCGGGCGGCGTGCGCGATTACCGCTACCGCCTGTTGCCGGTGTTCGCGAACCTCCTGCCCGCGGACGCCGGGATGGCCGCCTACATCGAAAGCGCGCGGCGGCCCTATGCCGCCAAGCTGGGCGAGAAACTCGCCGTGACCGAAGGGCTGCTCTACCGGCGCGGCAACTTCAACGGCAGCATGGACGAGCTGATCCTGCGCGCGCTGCTCGCGGAAAAGGACGCCGAGATCGCGTTCTCTCCGGGCTTCCGCTGGGGCACGACGCTGCTGCCGGGCGACAGCGTCACGCGCGAGGACGTGCTCGCGCAGACCGCGATCACTTATCCGCAAGTGACGACGAGCGAGCTCACCGGTGCCGAGATCAAGACGGTGCTGGAGGATGTCGCCGACAATCTGTTCAACGCGGACCCCTACCTGCAGCAGGGCGGCGACATGGTGCGCGTCGGGGGCATGAGCTACGCCATCGCGCCGCAAGCGAAGATCGGTGCGCGCATCTCGGAGCTGCGCGTCGCCGGCAAGCCGCTCCAGGCGGGCAAGCGCTACAAGGTGGCGGGCTGGGCACCGGTGCGCGAAGGCGTGAGCGGCGAGCCGGTATGGGACGTGGTGGAGCGCCATCTGCGCGGCCTGAAGAGCGTGCCGCCGCTGGAAGTCAATCGGCCGCGGCTGATCGGCGTTGGGCGCAATCCGGGGATGACGTAGTATCGTCCCGCATAAGAACCGCATTGCGTGACTTCGACTCCGGAAGAGAGACTTGCCCTGCCGGCACGCTTCGCTGCGTTCGTGCTGGTGGGTGGCTCGTGCCTCGCCGCAAACACGCTCGTCCTCTGGGCGCTCACCTCGGGGCTCGGCATCCATTACCTCGCCTCGACGGTGATCGCCTTTGCCGCCATCACACCGCTCGGGTTTCTGCTCAACAAGCGGCTCACTTTCCGCACGCGGCGCGAGTACGCCCGGATCGAGCTGCCACGCTACCTCGGCGCCATGGCGGCGAGCTTCGGCGCCAACCTCCTGCTCATGTACCTCCTCGTCTCGGTCCTTGGCCTGTGGTATCTCGCGGCCAGCATGCTGGTGGCGGTGGTGCTCGTCATCGTCAACTTCCTCGCGAGCGATCGCTGGAGCTTCCGGGTGCAGCGGTGAGGCCGGCCGCCGCGCCGCGCATCGCCGTGGTCCATGAGTGGCTGCTCGATTTCGCGGGCAGCGAGCGGGTGGTGCGCGAGATTCTCGAGGTGTTGCCGCAGGCAGATCTGTTCACCTTGATCGATCGCCCCGATGAGGAGCTCAGAGCAGCGATCCCCCGCCGCGCCAGGGCGACGAGCTTTCTGCAGAGCCTGCCTCGCCCGCAACGCTGGCTGCGCTACTACGTACCCCTGATGCCGCTGGCGGTGAAGCAGCTCGATGTCTCAGCCTACGATATCGTGATCTCCAGCAGCCACGCGGTAGCGAAAGGCGTCGTCACCCGGCCGCGCCAGCTTCACCTGAGCTACGTGCATACGCCCATGCGCTACGCCTGGGAGCTGCGCGACGAATACCTGCGCGCTGCGGGCCTCGACCGCGGGTTGCGAGGCTGGGCGGCGCGCTTCGTGCTCGAGCGCCTGCGGCGCTGGGATGTGCGCAGCGCGAGCGGTGTCGACGTATTTCTCGCCAACTCGGCGCATGTCGCGCAGCGCATCCAGAAGGCGTACGGCCGCGACGCAGAGGTCCTTTATCCTCCAGTGGATGTCGATGCCTTTCCGGTGCGCGAAACCAAAGAGGACTTCTATCTCACCGTATCGCGCCTCGAGCCGTACAAGCGCATCGATCTGCTGGTCGAGGCATTTGCCGCCAGGCGCGAGCGGCGCCTGATCATCATCGGCAGCGGCCCCGAGATGCGGCGCCTGCGCTCGAAAGCGACGCCGAACGTCGAATTGCTGGGACGCCTCCCGACGCCCGAGGTCCGCGACCACATGCAGCGGGCGCGGGCCTTTCTGTTCGCCGGGATCGAGGACTTCGGCATCGTGATGGCCGAAGCGCAGGCTTGCGGCACCCCGGTGATCGCGCTGGCACGCGGCGGCGCGGCGGAAATCGTGCGCGACGACACCGGGCTGCTGTTCAGCGAGCAGACCGCGGAGGCGCTGCGCGAGGCCGTGCAGCGCTTCGAACAGGAGCGCGGCCGCTTCGCCGCAGCCGCCTGCCGCGAAAACGCGCTGCGCTTCGATCGCAGGCGCTTCAGGCAGCGCTTCGCGGAACTGGTCCGCTCGCACTGGGAGGGCTTTGCAATGCAAGGCGCGCTGCGCTCGTGAACCGCACGCTGCTGGCGGGTATCGCCGCCACCTCGGCGGCGCTGCTGATGACCGAGCTCGCGCTCACGCGCATCTTCTCGGTGACGATGTTCTACCACTTCGCCTTTCTGGCCATCTCGATCGCGCTTTTCGGCTTGAGCGCGAGCGGCGTGTTCGTCTACGTCATGCGCAAGAAACTCGCGCGCGCGCAGACGCCGGAGCTGCTCTGCGTCGGCGCGCTGCTGCACGGCGCGGCGACGCTCATCGCGCTCGCGTGCCTGGTCGGCATTCGCGTGGAGCTGACCTACTCGCCTGAAAACCAGCTGCGCATGGTGGCGATCTACGTCCTGGCAGCGCTGCCGTTTTTCACCGGCGGCGCGGTGATTTCTCTGGCGTTCGCCAGGCTGACCGAGCGCATCAACACCCTCTACGCGGCCGATCTGGTCGGCGCGGCGATCGGCTGCGTCGCTCTGGTTCCGCTGATGAACCTGCTTGGCGCGCCCGGCGTGGTGCTGAGCGCCGCGGCGCTGTCGGCCGCGGCCGCGCTCTGTTTCGCGCCGGCAGCCTGGCGGCGGCGGGTCGGGACTGCAGCGCTGCTGCTGCTGGGCGTTCCCGCCACGCTGCAGCTCTCCGGTCTCGAGCCGTTCGATGTCGTCTACACGAAAGGCTACGAGGCCGATCGCGCGCTGTTCACCAAATGGAATTCGTTCTCGCGGATCGGGGTCTACGATCGCGCGCACCAGGACTGGTCGCTGAGCCCGAAGTTCACCGGGACGCGCGGACCCTCGCTCTTCATGGACATCGACGCCTCGGCATCGACGCCGATCCTGAAGGGCAGCGGCAACATCGCGGACGCCGCGTACCTGCGCTATGAGCTGACCGCGCTCGCCTATCACCTGGTGGAGCGACCCGACGGCTTCACCGCGCTCGTCATCGGACCGGGGGGCGGACGCGATCTGCTTTCGGCATTGCTGTTCGGCGCGCGTCACGTGGACGGGGTGGAGATCAACCCCATCATCGTGCGCGACGTCATGCTCGATCGCTTCCGCGAGTACTCCGGCAACCTCTACGCGAATCCGCGCGTCTCGCCGCACATCGAGGACGGCCGCAGCTTCGTACGCCGCAGCCCGGAGCGTTTTGACGTCATCCAGGCGTCGCTGGTGGACACCTGGGCGGCGACGTCGGCGGGCGCTTACACCCTGACGGAGAACTCCCTCTACACGGTGGAGGCATTCGGCGAGTACCTCGACCATCTCGCGCCGGACGGCGTGCTGACGATTACGCGCTGGGTGTTCGACGGGCTGCGCCTGGTATCGCTCGCCCAGGAGGCCTGCGCCCAGCGCGGCCTCGATGCCGCGCAGCATCTCGCGATCGTGCGATCCGGCCGCGTCGCGACGTTCATTCTCAAGCGCTCGCCGTTTTCCCGGGACGAGGTGCGGCGCCTGCAGCGGGTTGTAGACGACCTTGGTTTCACGCTGCTGTACGCGCCGGGCGTGGCCGCCGCTGCGGTCGTTAACGACCCGCCGGAGATGCGCAGCACGCGCACGAGCACCGCCGACTATCGCAAGCTGATCGTGGCGAGCGACCGCGCGGGCTTTCTCGCGGCCTATCCGTTCGACGTCAGCGCCACCACCGACGACCGGCCGTTCTTCTTCCACACCACCCGGCTGCGCGATCAGTTCAGCGAGGCGTTCGGGCCCTCGATGCTGTTCGGTAGCGGGCTCAGCGCGCTGCTGACCCTGTTCGGCATCTCCGCCGCGCTGGTCCTGCTGTTCATCATCGGTCCGCTGCTCGCAGGCGGCGGACGGCCGGGCCGCGGCTGGGGCGCCTGGCTCGCCTACTTCGGCGCCCTCGGCGCGGGATTCATGCTGATCGAGATCGCCGTACTGCAGCGCTTCGTGCTGCTTCTCGGGCACCCGGTCTATTCATTGACCGTGACGCTGTTTTCGCTGCTCCTCGGCACGGGACTCGGCAGCCTGATCAGCCGGCGCGTGCCGCTCGAGCGAGTGCGGCGCGTCACGGTACGCGCGCTCGTCGCGGTGGCGCTGGTGGCTGCGCTTGCCGCGCTTGGCCTCGCCCGCCTCGTCGACCTTGCCATCCCGTGGCCGCTCGCCGTACGCATCGTCGCGGCAGCCGGGGTGCTCATCCCGCTTGGCGTCCTTCTCGGCATTGGGCTGCCCGGAGGCATGCGCCTGCTCGACAAGGCGCGCCCGGAGATCGTGGCGTGGGGCTGGGGCATGAACGGCGCGTTCTCGGTGGTTGGCGCGACGCTGGCGATCTTCATCGCCATGAACTGGGGATTTTCCATCGCCTTCTTGATTGGCGCGGCCACTTACCTCCTGGCGGCCGCCACGCTCTCCACTCGGGTGTCTTAGCGGCAGCGCGGCACGCACCGCAGGCATGCCGAGTCTCGCAATTGGTAGACGCTGACATCACCGCAGCGCCACGCCTCCCGATAGCCGCGCTCGGGCAAGCCCGCCAGCACCCGTTCCACGCCGCCCCGGCCGAGCGGCCAGTTGTTGCCCAATGCCAGGTCGGTCACCACGCAGCGCACCGGCTCACCTGAGGGCCGCTGCTCGAGCTGATCGGGGTAGCCGACCCATGAGCGCGTGGCGAGATGCGGGATCAGCCGGTCGGAAGCGGCGAGCGCCGCCTGGGGGTCGACGCAGGGCACGACCTCCTTCGCCAGCCAGCGCGAGTGCGGCACCGGCGCATACAGGTGCGAGCGCACGATCTCGCCGGGACCGAAACACGCGAGCGCCCAGAAAAACATCCAGATTCCCGCGACCCGCCAACCGAAACGCGCGGCGAAGGCGGCCAGCCCCAGCGGCAGCGCCCAGAACAGCGCCGATCCGGGCTCGATGCCGTAATGGAACACGAGCCGCACGCGCTGATCGCCTTCGCTGAGAAACAGCATGAGATAAGGCGGCAGCGCGGCCAGCGCCGCGCGCCACTCGAACAGCGGCAGGAAGCCGAGCGGCGCAAGAGTCCAGAAGAGAAAATTCAGGCGCGGCCCGTTGATCAGCTGGGAAAAGAAATAGCCGGGCTGGGTGAAGGGAGCGAGGAAGAGATCGGCGATGCCGCCGCCGAAGCGCTGGTAATGAGACAGGTAGGGATAGTCCTCGCCGGCGAACCATCGCGGCACGACTTTCACGTCGAACAGGAAAAGCGCCACGCCGGCAGCGGCGAGCGCGATCCCCGCCCAGCGGCCATTGCGCGACCCGGCGCTCGTCAACGCCCAGGCAATCCCGATACCGACGGCCACCACCGGCGCGGACTCCTTCGCGCCCAGGGCCGCGGCCAGCGCAAGCACGCCGAGGGCTTTCGCCCATGCGCGCCCGCAGACGAATCCCGCGAAGGCCCACAGGAAGAGGGGCAGCATGAAAACTTCGGGATGAAAGTCAAAAGCGTTCGCGTTCCTCAGCGGAAGATAGGCCCAGTAGAGCCAGGGCAGCGCGCCCGGCGCCCAATGCTCGCGGCCGAACCGCGCGACGCCCAGGTAGTACAGCGCGGGGCCGCCCGCGGCAAGGCCGAAGGCTTGCGCGAAGAGCAGCGTTTCCGGCCGGGGGATCAGCGCGAACAGAGGTGCGAGCAGCCAGAACGTCGGCGACTGGTGATCGGCAAACAGGTTGATGCCGCCTTTCACCGACGACACGTAGCCGTTGCCGTGCGTCAGGTTCCAGATCGCGTTGGTGAAAATGCCGAGGTCGTAGCCATGGCTCTCGAACGCCAGGTGACGCAGGAGCGCCACGCAGAAGAACAGCGCTCCGACTGCCGCCGCGGCACTCCAGAGCGCGCCGCGCGGCCAGCGCAGGAGCACCGCGTGCCAGGCGCGCGCCAGCCGCGTCCCGAGGCGGACGAAGAAACTCCTTTCCCAGGGCTCGTGCGACCAGCGCCGTACCGCCACGGCGAACAGCGCCACCAGCGGTATCGCGCCCGGCCCGCGCGTCAGACTCCTCAGCACGTCGAGGACCGTTTGGTTCTCGAATGCACCGAGCCGCCAGAGCAGCCCGAGGCCAAGGAGCGCGGCCAGTACGGCGGCCGCCACACGCCACGACCTGTGCCGTACCGCCATCACGGCGAGCGCCACGACAAGGAGCGGCACGCCCCAGTCCGACAGCTCGCCGTCCGCGGTCTCCGACCAGGCCCACTCCGTCAGCCTGGGGAAAAGCACCAGTGTTGCGATCAGGATGTCGAGGATCGTCATTTCGCGGAGTAGACGGACACCCTGCCCGCGGCGAAGGCCGCGTGCCGCCGGCCCCGGTCCCAGCGCGGGCCTTCGCTGCCGACGCCGACGACCACGTACCACTGGATGCCGAGCTCGCGCAGGCGCCGGGCCGCGGCGGCGGCGTCCTCCTCGCCCTCTATGCGCTTCAACGCCCCGTAGCGCTCCCGCGCCACTTGCTCGCTGCGGCTGCCCCTGCCGAGGTGGATGAAGGGCCGGCTGAGGTAAGCCGGCATCCCCGTAAGCGACGCGAGCTCGGTGGCGCTGTCCGTGGCGACCCAACCGAGCTTCACGTCCTGCGCAGCGAATACGTCGCCCGGATGCGAGCGGGCGCGCAAGAAAGCGGCTGCCTGCACGAGCCCGTCCTCTACTCTGTAAGGCGTGTACTGCCAGCCCCATTGGAACCTGGGCACCCTGCCCAGAGTTGAGGTTTGCGGCCATAGCACCGGCAACGCGAGGCCTCCTAACAGCAGAAGCGCCAGCCACGCGCGGCGCGCGGCCCGATCGCTTTGCGGGACCATGCAGCTCACGAATCCCGCGGCGGTCCATATCGCGATCACGGCGTAAAGAACAACGAATGGCCGGTGGGTCAGCTCAGTCGCATCACCGTGTGTCGGGACAGGGGCGGCGATCATGAGGAGGAGATAGCAAGCCAGAAACGCCGCGGGCACGAGGTCGATCGCAGCGAGCCGTCCGGACCGGCGCATGAGCCAAACCGAAACGGGGTAGAGGACGACGAGCGCTCCCAGGCTCGCCACGTACGCCAGCGCGATACCAAACGGCACGGCGACATGCGAACCACGGCTTTTCAGCACCTGCATGTACCACCCTGTATACCCGGTGGGCTCCATGCGGTCGTGCAAGAGCTCGAGGGACTCCTCGAGCGCCGGCCTGGCATCGGTAACCATCGCGTAGAAACCCGCAACGAACAACAAGAACGCCGCCGCCGCGAGCGCGAAGGAAACGAGCCTTCTGCGCCGGACCAGAGAGGTCGCCATCGCCGCGCTCGCCAGCACGGCCGGAAACGCGAGCGCGAAAACATGTGCGCGGACTAGGGCCGTGCCCGCGACGAGGACGGCGCTCGCAAGGAGCGGGCGCAGCTTGCCCTCCTGCAGCCAGCGCTGCAGGAACGCGATGGAAAGCAGGCAGAATCCGACCGCGTACGGCGCCCCCGGCGTGCCCAGGAGGTTCCATTGAAAGCCGAACATGCCGTTGCGCAGTCCGTAGCTCGCGGCATCGGGCAGCAGCGTCAATGCGGCCACGGCGGCCACGGCGCCGGCGGGTCCGGCAAGAGCGGCGCCCAGCGCATAGGCGCCGGCGCACATCGTGAAGAATCCGAGCGGCAGCCAGACCGATGTCGCCAAAGGCAACCCCGGAAGGTCCAGCGGGACGGCGAAGGCGGCCGGCAGAATGTAGGACGCGTAGTGGTACGGGGACGCCGGAAAATCGACCATCTCGATGGAACCGCGCCCGGCTGCGCGCGGGTCTCCGAGCTGCGAAATACCGCCGCCATGGATGAGGAAATCGATCCACGCCGGAAGCAGGCCCTCGCGCGCGAGGACTTGGGGGGCAGCGGCGATCTCGCGGCACCAAAGCACGGTTACGGCGCCGCAAGCGAGCAAAGCGACGAGCTCGGTGGCCTGCATCGGCCTGCCTGGACCGGCGCGCCGACGGACTATGAAACCGAGCCCGGCAACGACCGCCGCCCAGATCGCGAACGCCGTGAACGCCAGCAGATGGAACGCCTCCACCAGCGCATAGACCGACAGCATGGTGACGAATACACCCAGCACCCAGGCCGCCGGGGCCGGCATGTCGGCGCCATCCACGGCACGCAGCGCCAGCAACCCCGTCGACAACACGACCAGCGCCAATACGATCATCGCCGCCAGTGCCAGCGGGAAACCGATCGCCCCGCTGATCCACAACAAGCCGGCGAGCGGCAGCGCGACAACGGCGCTCGCCGCTATCACGCGCTCAGCGCCCGAGAGCATCGCGACAGCGCTCGATAACGTAGTCCTGGTGAGCCTCGAGTCCGATCCACAGAGGCAATCGCATCAGGCGATCGGACACCGAGTCGGTCACGCTCATGGCGCCGCTGACGCGCCCGAATTTCCGGCCGGCCGGCGAGCTGTGCAGCGGCACATAGTGGAACACCGAGTGCACGCCGTCGCGGCGCAAGGCCTCGATGAAAGGCGCGCGTGCGTCGGCGTCTGGCAGCAGCAGGAAGTAACAATGTGCATTGGGCGTAACGTCGCGCGGCACCACGGGCCGGCGCACCAGGCCCGCCTGCTCAAGGTCCGCGAACGCGTCGTGATACCGGCGCCACAGATCGCTTCTGCGCCGCGCGATGCTTTCCGCCTGCTCGAGCTGCGCCCAGAGAAACGCGGCGATGATGTCGCTCGGCAGGAACGACGAGCCGATGTCCACCCAGGTGTACTTGTCGACCTGGCCGCGGAAGAACTTGCTGCGGTTGGTGCCCTTCTCGCGGACGATCTCGGCGCGCTCCATCATCGCTTCGGCGTTGATGAGGAGCGCCCCGCCCTCGCCGGAGATCAGGTTCTTCGTCTCGTGGAAGCTGATCGCCGCCAGGTCGCCGAAGCTGCCGAGCGGCTTTCCGCGATAGCTTGCGCCGAGCGCCTGCGCCGCGTCCTCGATCAGCAGCAGGCCGCGGCGCTGCGCGAGCTCGCGAATCTCGTCCATGGCGCAGGCGACGCCGGCGTAGTGCACCACCACGATCGCGCGCGTGCGGGGCGTGATCGCCGCCTCGATCAGGCGCTCGTCGATGTTGAGCGTGTCCTCGCGGATGTCGACGAACACCGGAACGGCGCCGCGCAGCACGAAGGCGTTGGCGGTCGACACGAAGGTGAACGACGGCATGATCACCTCGTCGCCCGGTCCGATGCCGGCAAGGATCGCCGCCATCTCGAGCGCGCCGGTGCAGGAATGCGTGAGCAGCGCCTTGCGCGAGCCGGTGGCGCGCTCGAGCCATTCCTGGCAGCGCTTGGTAAACGGCCCGTCGCCCGAGAGGTGATGGTTCTCGTGCGCCTCGCGGATGTAGTCGAGCTCCCGCCCGGTGAGGAAAGGTTTGTTGAATGGGATCCACACGCGGCCCATCATAGGGTGCCGCGGCCACGAAGCCACAGCAGGTGGGCGATACCCAGCGCGACGACGAGCGGGGTGAAGCCGCGCAGCAGTATTGCGCCCGCCTGCGCGAGCGGCAGGTCCACGCCATGACGGATCAGGAGCGCGGCCGCGCTTGCATCGGCGATGCCCAGTCCGCCGGGGATGAAGGTGAGCGTGCTCGCGAGAGTGACGATGCAGACCAGGCCGACGACATCCAGCAAGTCGAGCCGGATTGAGAGGCTGAGCAGACAGGCCTGCCAGCCGAGCGCGACGATGATCCAGCCCAATGCCGTAAGCGCGAGCAGGACCATCAGCTTCCAGAGCGAGCCGACGCCGCCCTGGAGGTGGGCCACGAACTGCCCCAATCGTCCGCCGACTCGCACGCGGCGCAGCGCGAAGAAGATGCCGAGCGGCAGTACCACGACCGCGATGGCGAGGATCGGCGCCGCCAGCGAGATCGCGGCCATCGCCGCGACCACGTAGAGATCAGCCGTGCGCTCGATTAAAAAGGCGCTGTAACCCGGCAGCCGCGCGCCGCCCGCGTATTTCCTCAGCAGCTCGACCTTGAACGCCTCGCCCGACTGCAGCGGCGTCAGCACCGCCAGGCCCAGGGCCACGGAGCTGCAGAGATAGAGGTCGAAGAATCCCGGTGTGGACTGCATGCCGCGCATCAGATAGCTCCAGCGAAGCGCCCGCGTCATCCAGTAGCCGAGCACCGCGGCGCTGCCGCCGAGGAGGAACCACGCCGGCCGCGCCGTGACGAGCGTTTCGAGCGCGGCGCGCCACTGGAAGGTGACCGCGATGTAGAGCGCGCTGGCCGCAAGAGTCGCCGTGCCGATGGCGAGCGCGGCGATGCGCTTGGGAGCCAAGCGTCAGCCCGCCGAAAACTCGGCGTAGATCACCATGCTGCGGGGATTACGCGCATTGAGCTTCTGCAGCCAATGCAGGGGAGCCATGACCGCCTCGTTCAGGACAAGACGCAGCGCCGGCGGAAAGCGGGTCTTGAACGCCACGTCGCGGTTGCCTGAAAGCCGAGTTCTTTCCTGAGCGCTCAGGGCGAGCTTGCGGCGCTCGGCGCGGCGCACGAGGAACTCGGAGACTGGAAACAGCAGGTTCGACAGCGGATACGTAAGGCCGGCGACGTGCTGCAGCCGCAAGCCCTGCGTCTCGATACTGCGTTGCAGGCTTTGGAACGTATAGCGCCTGAAATGGCCCGCGATTGCATCCTCCATGCCCCAGTAGTCGGGGCAGCCCGGCACGAAGAGAATGCCGTGGCCTCCCGGCTTGAGCGCGGCCCGGCAGCGCTCGAGATAGCGCGCCTCGTCGGCATCGGCGAAGTGCTCGAGCACCATGCAGGACACCACCAGGTCCACCGGCTCGGCAGGCGCGACGTCGAGCCAGTCGCGCTGCTCTAGTGCATAGCGTCCCTGGGAAACGGCCAGCCGATTCAGCTCCGCGGCCACGGCAAGCGACTGCGCATTGAGATCGTATGCACGCCCGCTCCAGCCCAGATCCAGCAGCGTTTTCGACACGATTCCCTGCCCGGCGCCGACCTCGATGAAGCGGCCGCGCGAAAGCACGCGCAGCCGCTCCCTGAAGTACATCTGCTGCAGGATGGTCCCCGGCGGCAGGATCAACGCTGCTCACCGCTTACGATCGACCGGTCGATGACGTACAGCGGGCGTCCCTTGACCTGGTCGAACACCTTGCCGATATAGAGGCCGGCGACCCCGGTGCTCATGATGATGAAGCCGCCGATCAACAGGATGAGGACGGCGATGCTGGTGTATCCCGGATACACCGAGTGCCTGAGATACATGTATACGTAATAAGCGGCCAGCAAGAAGCCGGCGCACGACACCCAGAAACCAACGTACACGATCCAGCGCAAGAGAACCGTGGTCTGGAAGAACATGCCGTCGAGCGCATGCCGTATCAGATCGCGCAGACGGTAGGAGCTGGTGCCGCTATGGCGAGCGGCGTGCTCGTATTCGATGGCCGTGGTGCGAAAGCCAAGCCAGTTGAGGATGAACAGGTAGTGACGGTCCTGATCCTGAAACCGCAGCAACGCATCGATCACCTTGCGGGAGATGATGCTGAAGCTGCCGAATTCGCCGTCGAGACGCGCTTGGGCGAGTAGCCGCATCAGGCGGAAATAGACGCGCGCGGCAACGCGGCGGAAGAACGACTGGCGCTTGCGCTTGCGTCGGGCGAGCACCACGTCGTTTCCGGCCAGCGCCGCGCGGTACAGCTCGCCGATCAGTTCCGGCGGATCCTGCAGGTCGCAGTCCATCACCACGGCCCAGCGTCCGGTGCACTGCGCGAGCCCGGCGGTGATCGCCGCGTGCTGGCCGAAATTGCGGCTCAGGCGGAATGCCCTGACCGCATGATCCTCGCGCGCCAGCTGCTCCACCACCTCCCAGGAGCCCTGGCGGTCGCAATCGTCGACCAGCACGATCTCGTAGGAAGCGCCGATCCCGCGCAGCGCGGCCGTGAGCCGCTCGTGCAGCGGCCGCAGGCTGTCGCGGCATCCGTAGACCGGCACGACGACGCTCAGCTCGACCATGCGCTAGCCCTGCCCGCTTCGGTAAAGGCGCTCCGGGCCGGGCCGGTAGTACTCGTCCAGGCTCGTCACGACGCGCGTGTACTGGCCGAGGAGCTGCTGCGTGCGCGGCGCCAGACCGAGGATCGCCGCGTCGCCGAGCGCGCGCACGTAATCGATCTGCTGCTTGACGTAGGAGCGCGTGAACTGCTGGTTGATCGCCAGGCGGTCCTTGCCCGAGCTGTTGCGGCCCGCGCAGTGCCAGAGCGTGGAGTCGAACACCAGCATGGCGCCGGCGCCGCATTCGACGCACTGCGCCGCCTCGCGCAGGCTGTGCTCGTCGGGCCGCTCGCTGCGCTGATGGCTGCGCGGCACCACCCAAGTGGCGCCGTTCGCCGCGCTGAACTCGTCGATCGCGAAGAACGCGTTGATCGACATGAGGTAGCCATTCAAGACGCGCGGGAAGTCCTGGTGAAACTTGAGCTGGGAGATGTCCGCCGGCGCGTCGCCCGATTCCGAGGGGAGGATGAAGCCGTTCTGCAAGTGCAGGATCGCGCTCGGCGAGACATGCTGGTCGACGATCGCGAGCAGCTCGGGCAGCTCGAGCAAGCCGAGGAGCTGCGGCTCGAACTTCATCATCAGGCGCAGCACGCCGCGCTCGCCGGCGCGCTCGAGGCGAGCTTTGCCGACCTCCGCGACGATGCGCTCCTGGGCTCGATACATGGCCTCGCGCACCTTCCCCAGATCGTCGCGCGCTAGCGCGCGCTCCACTATGCAGCAGCCCTGCTCGCGCACGGCTTGGCGGCACGTCGCGAGCCAGTGAGGATCGCGCTTGCAGTCGACGCGCGCCAGCATCAGTCCGCCTCCAGCTCGGCCAGGCCGAAGCCGGTCTTGCCGTAGCCGTTGCCGTTGTACAGCATGTAGCGCCGGCCGCCGTGGTCGAAGACCTGCGGATACTCGATCGACTCCGAATCCCAGCCGGAAGGCGAGACGTCGATGCCGGCGCGCTCATCCATGCGCGTCCAGCGCCGGCCGTCGTCCGATTCGGCATAGCCGATGCGATAGCGCTCGCCGCGAAAGGCGTACCACATGCAGTAGCGGCCTGCGTCCTTCAGCACGCACGGGCGGGCGAGCGCGATCTCGCTGCCGCCGCGCAGGCCGACCACCGTGGCGCCGTCGCGGTTCCAGGCGATGCCGTCGCGCGATTGCGCACGCTTGATGACGTGCGACATGTCGGCTTGCGATGCGCTCCAGGTCAGATTGGAGCCGTACCACATGGTCCACGCGCCGCCCTCCGCGATGAGCCACGGATAGGAGAGCGAATAGGGATCGAGCTCGTGGCGATCCAGGATCGGGGCGCGCGAATGCTTCTCGAACTGGTCGCTCCCGCCTGCGCAGACGGCGAGGCCGATGCTGTTTCGCCAGGGCACGGTGACGCCGAGATTCCAGCCGACGTAGTAGAGCAGGCGCGCGCCGTCGGACCGCCTCACCAGACAACCCATCGAGGTGCCGCTGTCGTCGAAGCTGCCGGGCTCGCCGGGGCCAAGCACGGGATCCGAGGCGACGCGCAGCACCTCGAGCGGCCGCCGCAGGTCGATCTCCACCCAGGCGATGCTCGAGCGGTTGCGCTCGTCGCGCGAGCTGAAGTAGACGCGGAAGAGATCGCCGCCGCGGTGCTCGGCCACTGGGTTGGCGGCGTGGCTGCGCATCCACGGCTGGTGGTTGTCGGGCTGGAACACCGGCCCTAGCTTGCGCCATCTCATCTAGAGCTTGCGCAGCCGATGGCTCGGCACCTTGGAGAGCTCGGTGCCGGCCGCGGCCACCACGCCGTCGTCGGGCACGTCCTGCAGCACGAGCGAGCCCGCGCCGATCACGCTGCGGGCGCCGATCTTCACGTGGTCGCGGATCGTCGCGTTGACGCCGATAAAGGCGTTCTCGCCCACTTCCACCCCGCCCGAGATCACGACGTGCGAGGTGATGAAGCAGTTGGCGCCGAGCACGGCATGATGGCCGATGTGGTTGCCGCTCCACAGCGTCACGTTGGAGCCGACGCGCACGAAGGGCTGGAGGGTGTTGTCCTCCAGGATGAAGCAGTTCTCGCCCGGCTCGAAACCCTCCCACACGGTCGCCTTGCTGCTTACGTAGGTTCGCAGCCGGTAGCCCAGCGCCTTCGCGGCGGCGCATTTCTGGGCGCGCAGCGCGTTGATCTTGGCGTAGCTCAGCGCGACGAAAAAGTCGTTCGCCTGCGGCGGGAATGCGGCCGCCAGCTCCTCGAACGCGACCACCGGCTGGCCGCAGAACCGCTCGCTCTTCACATAGGGGGCGTCCACGGTAAATGCCGCCACCGGAACGCGGCCATCGTGGGTGAAATAGAAATGCGCGAGCTCCGCGATGTCGCCGGCGCCGAAGATGACGAGCGGCTTCATGCCACGTCCTTGCGCACGAGCAGCGTGAATTCGTAGAGCCCGTAGTCGTGCAGCAGCGCCACGTTGCGCGAGAAGCGCTGCTTGCAGTGGTCGAAGAGCTCGCCCGGGTCGGCGTAGAAGAGGTCGTCCTTCATGCGCTCGGCGTCCGAGTACTTGGTGAGGCAGTTGAACGCGAATCCCTTCGTGCTGGTCGCGTTCAGGCCGTCGAGCGTCCGCAGCATGTGGCTGCGCCAGGCGGCGTGCGGCGCGGCGAGCTTGACGTTGAAGATGCCGCTCGCGACGCTGTAGTCGGCGCTGCGGTCGGCGCGCTCGCCGGCGAGGAAGCGGCAGCCCGGCTGCCCGGGGTGCAACGCCTCGGCCTGCGCAATCATCGCCTGCGATATGTCGACCCCGAGGTAGTCGCACTTCTTCCCGAGGGATCGCAAGTAATCGAACAGCGCGCCATAGCCGCAGCCGATATCGTTGATCTCGAGCTCCGCTTCGGAGCCGCAGACGCGCACGAGCTGATCGAATCTCAGGCGCTGCGACTGCGCGCCGTTCCAGTCGACGCCCTGCGGGGAGGCGCCGTAGGCGCCGAGCTTCTCGGTGTAGTACCGGTTGATCTCGGTGAGCTCCATGCGCATCAACCGAAGCTCTTCATGTAACGCGGCGCCTGCGGCCCCGCGTTGAACAGCAGATCCAGGATCGTTACGCCGTGCTCGAATTTTCCGAAGCTCTGCGGGTATTCAGGATATCCGGCGTAGTCGAAGTAGCTGAGCACGATGCCTGCGGCATCGAACAGTGCCGGGTCGATGTAGTCCCGTGCCGTTGGGCCAGACAGATAGTGCGTGCCTTCCGCTCGCCCGCATAAGTCCACCAGACGCTCCGTCGTGCCCTCTTTGAGGGGCCGATAGTCCATCGACCAGGAGATCCTGGTCGCAACGCCGAGGATGCCACAGATCGCCGTGATGAAGCCGAGGTTCACGGCGCTCAGCAGCGCTTCCCGGCGGCGGTATAACGGCTCGAAGATCGGTCGGTACAGCTCGAAGAACGGAGCCTTGGAATAGTTCTGGACCAGCGTCGCCCAATGTCGCTCGCCCCAGTCCGCCTCGCTGATCCGCGTTTCGCAGATCTTCTGCAAGTAACGCCCCTTTACGCTGACCGGGATGGTCATCCACTCCAGGCCGCGCGGCGTCTTGATCAGGTTGCGATTGCGCCAGTCGCGCCGCGTGAACTGCACGTCGTCGTACAAAATGAACTCGTCGACGGAGTTGACGAGGTCGAAGTAGCCCTTCCAGGGGATGTAGTTCGACTGGACGATGGCGACCTTCTTCATCGGCCCTTGCATTGCGCCGGCAGCACCGCCTCGCTTTTCTCCCAGACGGAGATCGGGCCAAGGTCGACCTGGGTCTCTGTGCGGTAGCGGTGCAGGACCACCCTGCCGGAGAACGCCTCCAGCCGCGCGTCGAGGCCGGAATAGTTGCGCGACCAGCCGCTGCCCAGCGGCTCGGTGGCGCCCGTCTGCCCGCGAAGCAGCCCGGAGCAGGCTTTTTCAATCCGATCGAAGAGCGCGGAAGCCTTGCGTTCGCGTTCGATGTCGGCCGGATCGCGCGTCGCGGTTCGGAGGCCGCAGCTCACCAGCGAGAGCGGCTCATGCGGCCTTGGGCCGCCTGCAAGCCGGTTTGCGGCTCGCGAGAGCGCGTCGTCATCGTCAGGCCGCCAGGGAATCGCGAAACAGTCCGTCGGATCGAGGCGGTACCCGATGCGCCGCAATCTCGCGTCATAGGTCTTCACCTGGTGTTCGGCCGGTTTGCCGTCGACAAGCTCAAGCTCGCGGCCGAGGGCCCGCACGTGTCCGCGATGGCGTTCGAGCAAGGCCGTCAGCCTCGGGGAATCGCCGGGCAGGCTGTGCTGCCCGCGAAAGTTCACGAATGAAGAGGCGGGATGCACAAAAGGCGCGAGCACCGCCATGGGAAGAATCTCGACCGTCAGGTAGAGCGCCGGCTCGCGAAGAGCGCGCTCGGGCACTTCAAAAGGGAACCACCGCCTGGACCATTGCTCCGAAATGAACCAGCGCGGCGGCGATGCGATGACGCTGATGCCGGCCTGCACCGCGAGGAGCACGGCGAGCGTGACACGCGCGGCATGGGCCGGCAGCAGCCGCTCCACGACTCGCGCAAGACATACGCCGGCGAGCAGCAGCACGACCATGCCGTAGCGGCCGTTGGCCGAGCTTGCCAGCCACAGGGCGAGTGCAGAGACAAAGAAAGCAGCCACGCGCCAGTCGGCGCCCCGCAGGGCGCCCACTGCGGGCGCCCCTCGCCTGGCCGCGAGCGCCGCCAGGCCCAGCAGCGTCACGCACAGCGCGGCGAAGCGCAGGTCCGGTGCGAAGTTCTCCGAATAAATGCTCGGGTCGAGCGCCACCATGCGGAAGGGAAAAGCGAGCAAAGCAATCGGGTCGCGCAACGCGAAGCGCTCGTTGATCATGTTGAATTCGAGCGCCTGCGGCGAGCGGAACCACGCGTTCATCAGCGGAAACACCGGACTGCCGAACTCGCGGATCAGCGCCGCAACCCACGGACCCGCGAGCAGGCCGACCGCCAACGCCGCAGCCAACACGTAGGCAAAGCACGCGCGCAGGCGCGAAGCGCCGGCGAGCCCCGGCATGGCAAGCGCCAACGGCAGCGCCGCGAGCGCATAAACCGCATTCGAATACTTGAGCGCCGCGGCAGCGCCGAAGAGCGCGCCCGCCAGCGCCGCACGGCGCCCGGGATGACGGTCTTCGCCGAGCAGCAGCAGCAAGCCCGCAAGCATGGGCGGCACGAGCAGCGGATCGAGGAAGCTGCCGCCCAGCGTCATCCAGTACACCCCGGTCGCGGCGCCCAACGCGGCCGCAAGGCAAGAGAAAACGCTGCGATCGCGCGGTGGCAGGTGGGCAAAGAGCCGGTGGGCGAGAAGGAAGAGAAGTCCGATGCTCAAGCTGTGCGCCGCGGCCAGCACGATCGACACCGCGACGCTGTGCCAGCCGTTGGCGACCATCAGGTAAAACGGCAAGTAGCCGACCGGGTTCAGGTAGCTCTGGGCGCTCGCCGCGAAGAAATCCTGCCCGAGCCGGGCGGCGAGCAGCTCGAACGGAAGGTAGTAGTGGTAGTTGAGCTGGTCCCAGTTGACATCCTTGCCGGCGTACATGGTCCACGCCGCGCATATCGCGGCCGGCAGGCCGAAGACCAGCCACGGCGAGGTGCGTCGCACGGGCCTCTCGGCTACCTGCTTTTGCGTTGTTTGAGCTGCTTCATGCGCTCCTCGACGGCATTCGCAGCGCCTTCGTCCCCGGTGCTGCGATAGTGATCCTGGAGCGCCTCGAACGCCGGGTTCCCGGCCACCGGCCAGACGGACACGGCGGTCTCAAGGTCCCGGGCCGCGCCCGCGTTGTCGCGCAGGTGGGTGCGCAGCACTCCGCGGATGTAGAAAAAGCTCGACAGTTGGTCCTTGGGGACGTCGGAGGGCATAGTCTGCCCCGCCCTGTCCAGGAAGCCGCCCACGAGGCCCGCCGAGTAGCTGTCCTTGTTCGCCATCAAGCCTTCCGCGATGCCGAGCGCGCCATAGAAGTTGTTCGCCAGAATGTCGAGATCGCGCCGCGTACGCTCGTCGGGCGGCTGGCCGCGCTGCAGCGATCGAGCGAGGAGCTTCGCGTAATGGCCGCGCAACTGGCCCTGAAAGAAGGCGACCCAGGCGCTGGCATCGTTAACCCCGAGGATGGACTCCTCGAAGAACCGCACCGCCTCCTCGGGGATGTCGACGGTGATCCGCTGCCCGTCGGTCGACGATTTGTCGACCTCGACATAGAGCCAGCGATCGCGCTGCGCGTAGCGCGGGTAGCTCCCCAGAGTGAACACCACAGGAACGCTACTGCGGTCGATCATCTCGTCCAGGATGCGCTGCGCGCTCTCCTCGCTGGTCCTCAGCGGATGAAACAGGCGATTGCCGAGAATCAGGCCTTTCGGTTCGTATAGGGTGATGTCCGGCCGCCAGTTCTCGATCATGTGGAAATAGGCAATGGGGGCGAGGTCCGGGTCTCCGAGCGTGATTACCACCGCGTTCTTGGGCAACAGCTTTAATACCGTCTGCGCGTAGCGCGCACCCCAATCGTCGGCGGCGAGCAGGTTGATTCGAGCGCCGAACGCGAAGATCAGAGCGAGCAGCGCGGCCCCCGCGACCGCCGCGTGCGATGGCCGCCGGGCGTAACGCTGCACTGCCCACGCGAATCCCAGCCCCAGCCAGAGCGCGCCGATCGCATAGGCCGGAAGCGGATAGACGTGAAACACATGTGCGCGGAACGAGTCGTAGTCGAAGCCCAGGAGCAGCAGCAGGACCGCCGAGGGCATCAGGAAAGCAGCGGTCAGGAACGCGGCCACGCGATGCCCGAGGAGGCGCCACTGCACTACGAATCCGGCCACGGCCAGCAGCGTGCCGAGCAGCGCAAACTGCACCAGCAGCTGGCTGCCGAAAAACTGGAAAAACTTCACCCGATCGAGCCAGCCGGCCGACACCGAGTGGTCGATGCCCGCGTATCCCTTGCGGCCGAGGAAGAACAGGATTTCTTGAATGGTCTCCAGGGGGCCGTCGAAGCTGATCGGCAACGCCTGCCATGAGCGGCGCACCATCCACACGTAGGGAAGCAGGCCGAGAATCACCAGCCAGGAGAGAACACCGAAGCGGCTGAGCAGCTCCCGGCGCAGCGGCCATAGCAGGATGACGAAGGCGGGCGCGACCAGCAGCATCAGCGGATAGTGATTGGAGAGGCTCAGCCCGAAAACAAGCGCCATCCAGGGCAGCATGCGGCCGCCACTCCTGGCCACAGGCGCCTGCGTGGATGGCGGGCAGGCCTGCAGCCCCATGAAGACCAGCACGAGGAAGAAGAACGTGTTGAGGGTGTAGACCTCAGCAATGATCGCCTGCGACCAGAACACCGGCGAAACGCCGAGCGCAAAAGCCGCGAGATAGGCCGGCAGGCGCCCGGCGATCAGGACGCGGGCGCAGAGCCAGGCGGCGCCGCCAGTGAGGGCGCCGAACAACGCGCTCGCGAGATGCACGCGGTAGGCGACCGAGCCGAACGGCAAGTAGGTGAAGAGGTGGCCGATCAGCGTGAAAAGCGGATAGCCCGGAGGATGCTCGATGCCGAGGAAGTAGCTCGACAGGATGAAAAGCCCATCGTCCTCCAGCGCCACGGTGCGTGGCGCACTCCATGCATAGAGCGCAAAGAGCGCCAGGGCGACGACTCCGGCCTGCAGCCAGTCGGCCCGCTTCGGCCGGAAAGGCTCAGCGGGCAGCATCAGCGTTTTCCGGCAGTCGAGCCACCCCAGGTAAAGGACGCCGTAGTGAAGAAGTTCCAGAGCGCGGCAATCACGGCGCCCCCCAGGCCGGCCATCCAGTAGGGGAAGGATTTGAGGTACAGCCATTCCGCCATCGCGAGGTTGATGAGGCCGCCGATACCGCAGGCCGCGTAGAAGCTGAGCAGGCCGCGCCATATCCCCCGTCCACGCAGCCGCTGATCGCCGTAGGTAAAGATGTTGTTGAGGAAAAAATTGCTCGTCATGGCCGCCCACGTCGCGAGCGCCTGGCTGAGCAGGAAATTCCCCGACGCTGCGAAAACGAGCCAGAGCACGCAGAGGTGCACCGCTACGCCGCTCACGCCTACCGCGGCAAACAGGAAAAAGCGCGCCGGCAGCAGCCGGCCGGTCAGGTGATACAGCAGCAGCATGAAGAATTCGGCCACCACGCGCGCGCCGAGCTTGCTCTCGCCGTGCTGGCGGCTGCGCATGCGGTAGGGCATCTCCACGATGCGCGCCTTGCCGTGCGCGGCGGCGATCAGGTCGAGCAGGATCTTGAAGCCGCGCCCGTACAGCCGGCGCATCACCTGCTCGAGGAAGCTGCGCCGTACCATGAAGAAGCCGCTCATCGGGTCGGTGAGATCGCGCGTCAACACGCGGCTGATGGTGCTCGCCATGCGACTCAGCCTGACGCGGCCGGTGGTGAGCTCTCCGGTGCTCGCGCCCTCGACGTAGCGGCTCGCGACCACGATGTCGGCGTCTGCGCTGCGCATCTTCTCCAGCAGCGCCGGAAGAAGCGACTCATCGTGCTGCAGATCGGCATCGATCACGGCGAGGTACGGCGCCGAGCTCGCCAGCATGCCTTCGATGCACGCCGAGGCGAGGCCGCGGCGCCCGATGCGGTGCAGGCAGCGCACGCGCGGGTCCTGTTGTGCGCGCTCGCGCAGCACCTGCTCCGTGCCATCGAGTGCGTCGTCCACCACGAAGATCGCCTCCCAGTCGCAGCCTACGAGGGCCTGCTCGAGCGCGGCGAGCAGCGGCAGCACGTTGTCGCGCTCGCGGTAGGCGGGCACTACTACGGTGAGCTCGGGCATGTCAGTGGGCGATCACGAGATCCCGCTCGGCGCGGGCCTGTCGGAAATTGAAGATCAGGTATCCGATCTGCCAGTCGCGAAACGACCAGAGCCGGTCGCGGTAAGCGGCTTGGTCCACATCGGCGGGCGGACCATCGGCGCGCAGCGCTTTCGTGTTCCAGCCCCACGGTGAGTACACGAAGATGCCGAGCGTCTGGACGAAAATCGACCACGTGACGGCGACGGCGAAGACCGCCCGCCAGAGCGGCCGCTCCAGGATCCACGGGAGCGCTGGCAGGCACAGCACGGCGAGCAGCGGCACGCTGTCCACGATCGGGCGGTAGCCATAGGTCCATCCTCCCCACCAGTCGAACCAGAGGAACGCCGGTACCCACAGGGCAAGCACCGCAAGGGTCAGGAAGCGCAGTGACCGGTAGCGCGGGTCTTTCCAAGCGAGCACCGCGCCGAGGAACGCGGCCGCGAGGAACGGCGAATAGACCAGCAGCCCGCGCGAAGGGCTGACGAGCAGCCCCGCGGCGCCGAGCCAGAGCGGCGTCTGCCAGAGCTCGGCGCTGCCCGTCTTGTACCGCGCGACGTTCGCACCGGCGGCGAGCTGGCCAAACTCCAGCGGCGAGCCGAAGTAGTACCAGTTGTAGGCGAGCGTGAGTGCGGCGAAAGGCAGCGCGGCGACCACGAAAGCGGCGAATGCCTTTCGATCCGAGAGCAGCAGCCACGCCGCCGCGGCGCACGCCACGAGCGCGGCGGTTGGCCGGCACGCCGCGGCGGCGGAAAAAGCGCATCCTGCGGCCGCGCCGCGCAGCCACGGCGCAGGCAGGCGCACCAGGCAAAGCACGCCAAGCGCCAGGAAAAAGATCTCGGGCGTCTGCTGCCAGAGCGAATGCGACGAGATCGACCACACGCAGGTGCCGACGGCATACGCCGCGCATAGCAGCAGCGCGCGGCCGCGCGATACGAACCCGGCGGCGATCAGATAGATGATCGCCACCGAGGCGGCGCTGAGCACGGCGGCGGTCAGCTTGGCGACGCCCCATGCGGCCGCCTGGTCCTGCCACAGGCGCGCGCCGGCCAGTTGAGCCAGCGCAGCGATGGGCAGCGCGGTGAGCCCGGCTACGGCGCCGAAGGCGCCGATGAAAAGCGGCTCGCCGGTTGCCGGCCGCTCGCGCGCGGTGGGCACGAGGTAGTATTTCGAGCCCTTGAAATCCAGCCGGCCGTCGCGATAGTGCTCGGCGAAAGTCTTGCCGGATCCCGGCGCGACGTGGCTCCAGTGCGTGACGTTGATCGACACGTCCTTGCCGTCGCCTCCCTTGGCACTCCACGCAAACATGAAGGGCGCTTCGAACGGGCTGAAGCTGAGATCGCCGTCGCCGAGCACGCTCGCCGCGAGGTAGACGTTCGGCGTAGTGTCCGCGTCGAGCGGCAACAGCGTGCCGTTCGACAGATAGGCGAACAGCGCGGCGAAGAACACGGCGAGGGCGACGCGCCCGTGCGTCCACTCAACGCGCACTGTTCCACCGGATCAGGCTGAGCAGGAACGAGGCGAGCACGATCTCCATGCCGCCGACCATCAGCGCGCTCGCCGGAATCGTGTCGCGCATCATCACTCGCGGGTCGAGCGCGCCGAACCCGGTTTCGCTCCAGCTCCAGAACGCGGCGGCGCTCCAGATGAAACCGGCGAGCGCCATCGCCAGCCCGAAGAGCAGCCCGCGCTCGAGGTAGAAAAGCCTCAGCAGCCGTTCGAGGGCGGCGTTGCGCGGCAGCAGCCCGGCGACCTGAGCCGCAGTGCGCGCGAAAAGCGCGAACAGGCAAAGCTGCAGGCCGAGCAGCGCGGCCGCGGAGGCGTACAGCATGCTGTGAATGTCGAGTCCGGCGGCGCCGAGCCGCAGCGGGGAGAAATAGAGTGTCGTGGTCAACGCGATGCCGGCGGCAAGCAGCGCGAGGCCCGGGTAGAGGAACAACCAGCGCGGGCTGAAGAGCAGCAGCAAGCGCAGATGCCGCCAGCCGTCGCGCCAGCTTCTCAGATGCGACGCCCGCCCGCGGCCATCCGGATGGAGCGCAGTCGGGACTTCCGCGATGCGCCATCCCGCCAGCGATGCCTTCACCACCAGCTCGCTCGCGAACTCCATTCCGGTGGTCCTCAGGTTAAGTGAGCTGACCGCCTCACGATCGAAGCCGCGCAACCCACAGTGAAAGTCGCCCACCTTCGCGCCAAACAGCAGCCGGCCGACGAAGCTCAGCACCGGATTGCCGAGGTATCGATGCAGCAGGGGCATGGCGCCTTTCTGGATGCCGCCGCGGAAACGATTGCCCATGACGAGGGGATAGCCTTCGCGCAGCTTGGCGACGAAACCGTCGAGCCGGGCAAAGTCGTAGCTGTCGTCGGCGTCGCCCATGATGATGCAGCGGCCGCGCGCGGCGGCGATGCCTCCCGCCAGGGCGGCGCCGTAGCCGCGCTCGGCG
>DASWER010000113.1:0-8173 GCA_036394655.1 Burkholderiales bacterium | reverse complement strand
GACCGTAAAATAGCACCGTTCAAAGGAGTCACCGATGAGTTCCGTCGCCGCCACCAGCAAAGACCGCAGCGCCGCGCTCGACGCGCTGCACGACGATATCGAGCGCAAGCACCTGTTCCCGTTCTGGGCGGTCAACGCCGGGCCGGGACACGACGAGGTGAAGCGCCTGATGGGCGCGGCGCCGCGCGCGCTGCCGTTCCTCTGGTCCTACACCGATGTCATCGAGCCGCTGCTCGTCAGCGCGGCGAAGCTCGTCACCACCGTGGAATCCGAGCGCCGCTCGCTGATCCTGGTGAATCCCGGATTGGCGCCGCGCCGCGCTACCGTGACCACGATGTACACCGCGTACCGGCTCAACTCGCCGAACGAAGTCATGCCGCCGCATCGCCACTCGCCGAGCGCGATCCGCTTCGGCCTGACCGGCAAGCAGAACTTCACAGGCGTCGAAGGCGAGGACATGGTATTCGGCCCCGGCGACCTGGTGCTCACGCCGCACGACACCTGGCACAACCACGGCAACGTCGGCGATCAGCCGGCGGTGAATCTCTCGGTGCTCGACCTGCCGCTGGTGGAGACGCTGAACGCCGTCTATTTCGAGCACGACTACAAGGAATCCGGCGTGCGCAAGGAGAAGCAGTCGGCCAAGGTGCCGGCCGATTATTCCGAGCGCATCTACGGCCACGGCGGCTATATGCCGCGCTTCGTCCGGCACCAGCGCGGCACCGGCAACGCCTCACCGATGTACTGCTACCGCTGGGAGCCGCTGCGCGAGCTGCTCGAGAACCACAAGGACTGGGACGGCGATCCCTATGACGCCCTCACCGTCGAGTATGTCGATCCGGTCAACGGCGGCCCGTTGTTCAAGACCATGACCTTCTTCGCGCAGATGCTGCGCCCGGGCGAGCGCACGCGCGCGCAGCGCCAGACCGCGAGCCTGCTGGTCACGCCGTTCGAAGGCGGCAGCCTCGGCCACACGCTGATCGGCGGCAAGCGCTACGATTGGAAAAACTTCGACACCCTCGCCGTGCCGGCGGGTGAGTGGTACGAGCACGTCAACCAATCGAAGACCCATCCGATCGTGCTCTTCATCGCGAGCGACGAGCCGGCGCTGCGCGCCTTCGGCCTGCACAAGCGCTGGGGACGCACCGCCGGCGGCGACGTGGAACGCCTTTAAATGGGGACAGACCCCATTTTTCTCATCTGGAAATGAAAGCTCACAACACAGCGCTGGTCGCGCACATCGACATCGCGGGCGGCGGCCAGGTCTGGGTCGAAGGCAACACGCTCTACGTCGGGCACATGCGCAATCCGAACGGTACCTCGATCCTGGATGTCTCGGATCCGCGCAATCCCAAGCTGCTTGCCACAGTGCCGATGCCCGAGGGCTGGCACTCGCACAAGGTGCGCGTCGCGAACGGCGTGATGATCGTGAACCACGAGCGCTTCGGGCAAGACACTCCGGAGTTCGGCGGCGGACTTGGGATCTACGACGTATCGAATCCTTCGAAGCCGAAGCAGCTCGCGAAGTGGCAGACCGCGGGCAAAGGCGTGCACCGTTACTCTTTCGACGGCCGCTACGCCTACATCTCGCCGACCGTCGAAGGCTACGTCGGCAACATCTGCATGATCCTGGATTTGAAGAATCCGTCGAGCCCGGTGGAGGTCAGCCGCTGGTGGATTCCGGGACAGTGGGCCGCGGGCGGCGAGGAATATCCGTGGGCCGATTACGCCGAGCCGCGCTGCCATCATCCGCTGCGCCTGGGCGACCGGCTCTACGTCAGCTACTGGCACCACGGCATCTTCATCCTCGACATCAGCGACCTGTCGCGCCCCAAGCTGGTCGCCGAAGGCGTGAAGAGCAAGGCGTTCCCGCATCCGACGCACACCTGCCTGCCGCTGCCGCAGAAGCTGAAAGGCCGCTCGGTGATGGTGGTGGCCGATGAGGATGTGTCCAAGCGCTCGCCGGCCGCGCCAGCCTTCACCTGGATCTACGACATCACCGACGAGCGCCATCCGATCCCGATCAGCACCTTCCAGGTACCGGAAGCCGATCCCGACGGCGCGCCACAAGTCGCGATGACGGGCTGCCATCAGCCTTCCGAGCGCCTGAATGGCGACGCGGTGATTCCCTTCGCCTGGTTCGCGCAAGGCCTGCGCCTGGTCGATGTCTCCGATCCCTTCCGGCCGCAGGAAGTCGGCCACTACGTCCCAGACACCCCGCGCGGTTTCGAGCGCGTGTCGTCCAACGACGTGACCATCGATTCGCGCGGCCTGATGTATCTGGTCGACCGCCAGCGCGGCATCGACATCGTGGAGCGCAAGTGAGCCGCCAAGCCTTCGGCAAGAAAAATCCCAATCTGCCCTTCCATCCGGCGGTGCGCGCCGGCGATTTCATCTTCATCTCCGGCCAGGTGCCGAAGGACGAGAACGGCAACATGTTCGCGGGCACGATCGAGGAGGAGACGCGCTGGTGCATCGAGGCGGTGCGCCGCGCGCTGAAGGAGGCGGGCGCCGATCTCGAAGACGTGGTCAAGGCCACCGTGTACCTCGAGGATGCGCGCGACTTCGGTCGCTACAACGGCGTGTTCGCCAAGATGTTCCCCAACGCTGCGCTGGCCCGGACCACTGTGGAAGCGCGTGCTGTCATCAGCACCAGGATCGAAATAGACGCGATCGCCTACAAACCGGAGAGCAAATGAAACTGCTGGGCAGGAAAACGTCGGGCAACGTCCAGAAGGTGATGTGGCTGCTCGAAGAGCTGAAGATGCCCTACGAGCGCGAGGACTACGGCCGCCAGTTCAACAACACGCAGACGCCCGATTACCTCGCCAAGAACCCTAACGCCAAGGTACCGACGCTGGTCGATGACGAGGTCATCATCTGGGAGTCGAACACCATCCTGCGCTACCTCGCCAATAAGGCGAAGAGCGACTTCTACCCCGATGACGCCGCCACGCGCACGCACGTCGAGCGCTGGATGGACTGGCAGCTCGCGTCGCTCAACAACCCGTATCTCGCGATGTTCCGCGAGGCGAAGCTGGAGGAAGCGAAGCGCAGCGCCGATTTCGCCGCGCAGGAGAAGGACCTCGGCGCGCAGCTCGCGATCCTCGACAAGACGATGAAGAAGTGGGTCGCCGGCGACGAGATCACCATTGCAGACTTCTGCCTCGGCCCGATCGTGCATCGCTGCCTGCGCTTTCCGATCGAGCTTCCCGACCTGCCGAACGTGCAACGCTGGGATGGCGTGATCTCGACGCGCCAGGCGTTCAAAAAAGCCACCGCCGCATGAGGTTTTGGCTTTGCCCCCCTGATAAGGGGGGAAGCGAGCTAAGCGAGCGGGGGGTTTTCGGTTTTCCTAATATCAACCCCCCCGCTGCGCCCTCGGCTCACGACCCCCTTGTCAGGAGGTCAGCAGACATCCAAGCGAATTGAGCTACGACTACGTGATCGTCGGCGCCGGCTCGGCGGGCTGCGTGCTCGCCAGCCGGCTCACCGAGGACGCGGGCGTGCGCGTGCTCCTGCTCGAGGCCGGCGGCTGGGACCGCGATCCGTGGCTGCGCATCCCGCTGGCGTGGGGGCGCCTGCTCACCAAGCGGCTGCATGACTGGGGATATTTCGCCGAGCCCGAGGAAAGCGTTGGCGGCCGCGCGGTCGAGTGCGCGCGCGGCAAGGTGATCGGCGGCTCGTCCTCGATCAACGCCATGGCCTACGTGCGCGGGCATCGCGCGGATTACGAGCGCTGGGCGGCGAGCGGACTTTCTGGGTGGTCTTACGCGCACGCGCTGCCGTACTTCCGCAAGCAGGAGTCGTGGGAAGCAGGCGCGAGCGCCTATCGCGGCGGCGACGGGCCCCTGGCGACGCGTCGCTCCACCTATGCCGATCCGCTGTTCGAGGCGTGGACGCAGGCGGGCATGGCCGCCTGCCATCCGTTCACCGAGGACTACAACGGCGCCGAGCAGCACGGCTTCGCGCAGATGCAATGCACCATCCGCGCCGGCCGGCGCTGCAGCGCGGCCGATGCCTACCTGCGGCCGGCGCTGCGCCGTCCGAATCTGCGCGTGGAGGTGAACGCGCATGCGACGCGCGTGGTCATCGAGAATGGCCGCGCCGTGGGCGTTGAATACCTCCGCGATGGGCAGAAGCACCGGGTCCAGGCGCAGCGCGAGGTGCTGCTCGCCGGCGGCGTGATCAACTCGCCGCAGCTCTTGATGCTTTCCGGCATCGGCGATCCGGAGGAGCTGCGACCGCATGGCATCAAGGTGCAGGCGGAAGTAAAAGGCGTGGGCAAAAACCTGCAGGACCACGTCATGGCGCCGCTGCCGTACCGGCGCAAGGAGCCCGGGCCCTTTCATCGCCACATGCGCGCCGATCGCATCGCGCTGGAGCTCGCCAAGTGCTACTTCCTCGGCACCGGCTTCGCCACCGATTTGCCTGGGCCGCTGGTCGCATTCCTCAAGACCGACCCGAGCCTGCGCGTGCCGGACATGCAGCTTCTCTTCCAGGGCGCGCCGCTGGGCGCAGAACCCTATCTACTGAAACCCTTCGCGGACGGCTTCGCCTGCGTAGTGGTGCTGCTGCGCCCCGAGAGCCGCGGGCAGGTGAAGCTTGCCTCCGTCGATCCAACGGCCGCGCCGCGCATCCAGCAGCGCTTTCTCTCCAGTGGCAAAGACTGGCCGACGCTGCGCAAGGCGATCCGCGTCGCGCGCGATGTCTCGAAGCAGGGCGCGCTGCAGAAGTACATCGCCGCGGAGCTCGCGCCCGGCGCCGGCAGGCAATCCGACGCCGAGCTCGACGCGCACGTGCGCGCCACCTCGATCACGGTGCATCATCCGCTCGGCACCTGCCGCATGGGCGATGTGGTCGACGAGGAGCTCAGGGTGCAAGGCGTGGAGCGGCTCCGCGTGGTCGATGCCTCCGTGATGCCGGATATGGTCGGCGGCAACATCAACGCGCCGGTGATGATGATCGCGGAGAAGGCGGCGGATCTGATTCGTGGAAAGAAGGCGCTTGAACCGGTCCATTGACGCGCTGGCGCTCGGCCTCGAGAAGCTGCTCGGCCTCGCGCTGATCATTGCGGTGCTCATCAACTTCGTCAACGTCGTCGGGCGCTACATCTTCGGCAGCACCTTCATTTCGGCCGACGAGGTGCAGATCTACATAATGGTGTACATCGCCTTCCTCGGCGCCGCGGTGGCGACCTGGCGCAGGATCCACCTGCGCATGGATGTGCTGGTGCAGCGGCTGCCGGGCGCCATCAAGGCGGTGCTGGCGGCAGCGGAGCTGGTCCTGATCCTGGTGCTCGCGAGCCTGGTGCTTTATGTATCGTCGGGCTACGTGACGCAGATGGCGGGACTCGATGCGCGCAGCCAGAATGCCGGCATCCCGATGTGGATCCCGCACAGCGCAATCGTGCTCGGATTCGGGCTGATCGCCGTGCTGGCGGTGCTGCAGATCGTTCAACTGTTCAGAAAGGGAGATGGACCATGATTCGCCTGGCTGCAATCCTGCTCGCGGTGCTCGCCGGTACGGCGAGCGCGCAGCAGTACACGATGAAGCTTTCGACCTCGACCTCGGGCGATGCGCTGGTCGAGTGGCTCAATACGTTCAAGAAAGGCGTCGAGGCGAGCTCCGGCGGGCGCATCAAGGCCGAGGTCTATCCGGCGAGCCAGCTCGGCCAGATCCCGCGCACCATCGAGGGCGTCGCGCTGGGAACCATCGAGATGGCGTTCAACGCTTCGGGTTTTTATGAACCCCTGGAACCGCGCTTCGCGGTGCTCGCGGCGCCGGGACTCTTTGACGGCCTCGAGCATGGCTTTCGCGTGCTGCACGATCCGGCGATCCAGCAGCGCATCGCCACCTTCGGGGCGAGCAAAGGCGTCGAAGCGCTCTCGATCGTCATCCCCAGCCAATATGTGATCGTGTCGCACAAGCCGATCCACACGCTGGCCGACTTCAAGGGCCAGAAGATCCGCGTGCCGGGCTCGCCGCTGCAGATCGAGCCGCTCAAGCGCTTCGGCGCCTCGCCGCTCTCGATGCCGTTCGGCGAGGTGCTGCCGGCGCTGCAGAACCGCACCATCGATGGCGTCTGGGCGGGGACCACGCTCTTCACCGCGCTCAAGTTCTACGACATCGCGAAGACCATGACCTACCTGCCGTCGCACTGGGCGGCGACGGTCCCGCTAGTGAACCGAAACTTCATCAAGTCGCTGGGACCGGAGCTGGAGAAAATCGTGCGCAGCGAGGCCTACAAGGCCGACCAGGTCATCCTCGGCTGGGCCGCCGAGGACATCAAGCGCTCGGAGAAGATCTGGGCGCAGAACGGCGGCAAGGAGATCCATCTGCCCGCGGCCGAGGAGAAGCGCTTCCTCGACGAGTCGATCGCCGCGGCGACGCCGATTCTCACCGCGACGCCGCAGGGCAAGGAAGACTACGAGGCGTTCGCCGCCGCGGCGAAGAAATATCGGAAGTGAAGGCGCTGCGCTTCGAGCGCACCGGCGATCTCGCGCATCTCGAGCTGGTCGAGGCGCCGACGCCGGCGGCCGGCAAGGACGAGGTGCTGGTCGAGGTCAAGGCGGCGGGGGTTAACCGCAGCGATCTCTCGAACGTGATGGGCAACCATCGCTACACCACGCTGCCGCGCGTCCCCGGGCGCGATTTCGCCGGCGTCCTCGCGCACTCGGGCGAGCCGGTGTGGGGCACCGGCGCCGAGTTCGGCTTCACGCGCGATGGCTCGCATGCCGCGTACCTCGTCATCCCCGCTGCGGCGGTGGCGCGCAAGCCGCGCTCGCTCTCATTTACTCAGGCCGCAGCTTGCGGCGTGCCTTATGTGACGGCGTGGCATGCGCTGGAGCAGGCGCGCGTCGGCAAAGGCACGAAGCTGCTCGTCCTCGGCGCCGCGGGCGCCGTCGGCGCCGCGGCTGTGCATCTCGCACGCTTGCGTCATGCCGAGGTCGAGGGTGCGGTGCGCGCAGGTCTTCCTACTGGACAGCCATTGCAAGGCCAGTGGGACGTCATCTTCGATACCACCGGCCACTGGCTCGCGCCGGCGATCGCCGCGCTCGAGCGCCATGGCCGCGTGGTGGTGATCGTGGCGCCGGGCGAGGGCAAAGAGAACGTGCCGATCCGCGAGCTCTATCGCCGCGAGGCGAGCATCGTCGGCGTCAACTCGCTCCTCTATTCGCCAGCCGAGTGCGCCCGCCTTTTGCGCGAGCTCGCGCCGCATTTCGAGAGCGGCGCGTTGCGTGCCTCGGAACGCATCTCGCCATCCCCACTCGGGATAGAACCGTACGCCGCGCTCAAAGCGGGCCGCGGCGGCAAGTTCGTCTTCAGCTTCGAGTGATCGTCGACGCGCATATTCACCTCTGGGAGAAGGGCAAGCCGCGCGCCGCGCATCGGCAACAGCCGTACTCGAAGGAACAGGCGCTCGCCGACATGGACGAGGCCGGTGTCGACGCCGCGGTGATCCAGCCGCCGGCGTGGGATCCCGATGCGAATCGCATCGCCATCGCCGCCGCCACTGCGCATCCGCGCCGCTTTGCCGTCCTGGGCAATTTCCCGCTGGACAATCCCCAACCGCTGCAGAGCTGGAAGGCACAGCCCGGCATGCTCGGGCTGCGCTACATCTTCAACGAGCCGCAGCATGCGCGTTGGCTGGAAGGCGAAGGCCTCGAGTGGCTCTGGTCGGGCGCGGCGCGGCTCGGTATTCCGATTGCGCTCGCGGCGGCGGCGTTTCTGCCGCAGCTCGGCAAGCTCGCGGCGCGCCATCCACGTCTGCGGCTCATCGTCGATCACCTCGGCGTACCGCTCGGCGCGAAGGGCGATGCGGCGTTTCGCCATGTCGCCGAGCTCGAAGCGCTGGCTCGACATGCGAATGTCGCGGTGAAGGCGACTGGCGTGCCGGCGTACGCCGAAGACCCGTATCCATATAGGAGCGTCCACGGCCACCTGCGTCGCATCTACGATGCCTTCGGCCCGCGGCGCTTCTTCTGGGGCACCGACGTCACCAAGATGCCGTGCTCGTGGCGCCAGTGCGTCACGCTCTTCACCGAGGAGCTGCCCTGGCTCGACCACCAGTGGGTGATGGGCGACGCGCTCCGCGACTGGATAGGATGGCGCGCATGAGCCTCGAACTGATGCGCGCCATTCCGAAGGTCGAGCTGCACTGCCACCTCCT
>DASWER010000112.1:0-3795 GCA_036394655.1 Burkholderiales bacterium | reverse complement strand
ATGCGCGCGAACGTGGTCCAGGGGCCTTCGCTTCCGTGCGGCGCGCGATCCAGGCAGCGCAGGTTCGTGACGCCTTCGCGCAAGAGCGCGAACGTCGCGGTCTGGCCGCACATGCCGCCGCCGACCACCAGCACGTCCAGCAAACCATCGCGCGGCAGGACCCAGTTCGGCGCGGGATAGCGCAGCTGCTCGAGCTCGCGCTTCGCCAGTGCGGTCAATGCATCGAGCGACATATGATGCCGATTCTATGGTCGAGCTCTCCTGTTATTACAGCCTGTCGTCGCCCTGGGCTTATCTCGGCGGGCCGAAGCTCGCAGAGGTGGTGCTCCGCCACCGCGTCAAATTGATCCTCAAGCCGTTCGACTTCCAGGAGGTGGTGCCGCGCACCGGCGGCGTGCCGCTGCGCACGCGCCCGGAGCCGCGTCGCACCTACCACGCGCTCGAGCTCGATCGCTGGCGCAAGTATCTCGGCATGCCGCTCAACCTGGTGCCGAAGCACTATCCGCAGGACGGCAAGCCGCTCGGCTGGAACAAACCGCCGGGCTGGATGGTGATCGCGGCGCAGGAGCGCGGCCTCGACGCGCCGCGCCTTTCGCATGCGCTCCTGCGCGCGCTATGGGCAGAGGAGCGCGACACCTCGGATCCAAAGGTGCGCATCGCGATCGCCAATGAGAACGGCATGCCCGGCGAAGGGTTGCAGAAGGAAGAGATGAGCGAGCAAGTCCAGCGTCTGTACAAAACCTACGGCGACGAAGCCGAAAAGCTGGGCGTGTTCGGCGCGCCGACCTACGTCCTCAACGGCGAACGCTTCTGGGGCCAGGACCGGCTCGACTTCCTGGATCGGGCACTGGCAATTCAGGCGAGGGTGTAAGCCGTCTTCACCGTCGTATAGAACTCGGCGGCGTAGCGCCCCTGCTCGCGCGGGCCGTAGCTCGAGCCTTTGCGGCCGCCGAAGGGGACGTGGTAGTCGACGCCCGCCGTGGGCAGGTTGACCATGACCATGCCGGACTGCGCGTGGCGCTTGTAGTGCGTGGCGTGCTTGAGTGACGTGGTGCAGATGCCGGAGCTGAGGCCCATCTCGGTGTCGTTCGCCCAGGCGAGCGCTTCCTCGTAGTCATTGGCACGCAGCACGCTTACGACCGGGCCGAAGACTTCCTCCCGGTTGATGCGCATGTTGGGCGTGGTATCGGTGAAGAGCGCCGGCATCATGAAGTAGCCGGGCTGGCCATCTGGATTCCGCTCCACACGGTTCCCTCCATATGCCAGGTGGCCGCCCTCTTTCTGGGCGATGCTGAGGTAATCGAGGTTCTGCGCCAGCTGGCGCTCGTCCACTACCGGCCCGATGTCGGTGCCCTTCTTGCGTGCATCGTCGATCTTGAGCGCCTTCATCTTCTCGATCACCGCGGCAACAAAGCGGTCGTGTATACCGGCGGTGGCGATCACCTTTGAGGACGCGGTGCAGCGCTGGCCGGTGGAGAAGAAGCCGCCCTGCACAGCGCAGTTCACCGCGACATCCAGATTGGCGTCGTCGAGCACCACCAGCGGGTTCTTGCCGCCCATCTCGAGCTGGAATTTCTTCAGGCCGGCCACCGCCGCCTGCGCCACCTTGCGCCCGATCGCCTGCGATCCGGTGAAGCTGATGCCGGCGATGCGCGGATCGTTGAGCAGCGTGTCGCCGATCTCGGAGCTCTTGCCCATCACCAAGTTGAAGACGCCCGCCGGAAAGCCGGCCTTGCTGATGATCTCGGAGAGCGCCCAGGCGCTGCCGGGCACCAGCTCGGCGGGCTTGAACACCACCGTGTTGCCGTAGCACAGCGCCGGCGCGATCTTCCACGCCGGGATCGCGATCGGGAAGTTCCACGGCGTCACGATCGACACGACACCGAGCGGCTCGCGCGTGATCTCGACGCCGACCCCGGGACGCACCGACTGCACGATCTCGCCGGGGATGCGCAGGGCTTCGCCGGCGAAAAATTTGAAGATGTAAGCGGCGCGCACCACTTCGCCGGTGGCCTCGGGCAGCGTCTTGCCCTCTTCTCGCGCCAACAGATCGCCCAGCTCGGCTTTGCGCTGAAGAATTTCGGTGCCCACCGCGTCGAGCGCATCGAAGCGCTGCTGCGGCGTGGAGAGCGACCAGGTCCGAAACGCGGCGTGCGCGGCGCCGATGGCGTCCTTGGCCTGCTTTTCGGTGGCGCGCGTGTAGCGCCCGATCACATCGCGCGTGTCGGACGGGTTGGTGTTGGCGTATTCGCCGGTGCCCTCGGCCCAGGCGCCATTGATGAAGTTGCCGAATACCTTCGGTCGATCCATGGGGGTCTCCTCGAGCGATGGATGATAGCCGCACTCAGGAACCCGAATTACGCCCCGATGTCCCATTGGGATGAAGATCCTCCTCGCCGTGATGCTCGCCCTTGGAACCACCGGTGCGTTAGCCCAGCAGGAACCCGCCGTGGCGCCGGTCAAGACCCAGGAGATGCGCCCCGGCTACGGCGTCGTCGAGAGCATCACCGAGGTGCGCGTCATGTCCCGCGAGCGCTCGGCCGCCGCCGGCGGCTCGGCGCCTTCGGCGAGCGACGGCAAGCCGATGTACCGGGTCACCGTGCGCCTGGCTGACGGGACGCGACAGCAGCGCGACCTCGACAAGCCCGAGTTCCAGGTCGGCGACAACGTGCTATTAACCAACGCAGGCGATATCCTTCCCGACTAGATGACCCTGGGGAGGAATCACCATGCAAGCCGGAAAGGCCCGGAAGGCGGCGCTCGCCGCCTCGTTCAGTATCTTCGCTAGCGGCGCGATGGCCGCGACTTTCGTTTACGTATCGAACGCCGAAGACGGCGATATCGGCGTCTACACGCTCGCGCGCGACGGCTCGCTGCAGCCCGGCGAGCGCTTCAAGGCGGAAAAGCCGGTGATGCCGATGACGGTCAGCGGCGACAAGCGCTACCTGGTCGCCGCCGTCCGTGCCAAACCGTTTTCCGCGTACACCTACGCCATCGACCGTGGCACAGGAGCCCTCAAGCTCGTCGGCACCGGCCCGCTCGCGGAAAGCCTGCCGTACATCCATCTCGAGCGCAGCGGCCGCTATCTTCTCGGCGCCTCATACGGCGCGAACCTGGTGAGCGTGAACCCGGTCGGGCCGGACGGCCGCGTCGGCGAGCCGCTGCAGGTGATCCCGACGGCGCGCAACGCGCATGCCATCCGCACCGACAACACCAACCGCTTCGTCTTCGTGCCGCACCTCGGCACCGACCAGGTGTTCCAGTTCGTCTTCGATGAAAAGAGCGGCCGCCTGAGCGCGAACACGCCGCCGATACTGCAGTTGAAGCAGGGCAGCGGCCCGCGCCACCTGATCGTCTCGGCGGACAACCGCTTCGTTTATCTGCTGAACGAGCTGACGGCAACGGTGAGCACGCTGGCGCTCGATGCCAAGACCGGACTGCTGTCGGAAGTGAGCACGGTGTCGGCGCTGCCCGCGGACAACAAGCTGCAGCCCGGCGCGCCGCGCCCGACGCCGGGACGCAACGTCGACAACGACATCTGGGCCTCCGACCTGCATTTGACGCCGAACGGGCGCTTCCTCTACGCCGCCGAGCGCACCAGCAGCACCATCAACACGCTGGGCGTGGACGGCGCCACCGGCAAGCTCACCTATGTGGCGAGCACGCCGACCGAGAAGCAGCCGCGCGGCTTCCGCATCGATCCGACCGGCCGCAGCATGATCGTCACGGGCGAGAAGTCGGACACGATCTCGTCCTACGCCATCGATCCCGCCAGCGGCGCGCTCAAGCTCGTCG
>DASWER010000111.1:0-4198 GCA_036394655.1 Burkholderiales bacterium | reverse complement strand
GCGCTTCTACGAGGTCTGCCGCAGCGAGGGCATCAAGGTGCCGTGCCAGGTGATCTGGGGCAGCCACGATCCGCTGGCTACGTTCGACCATGGGCTCTGGCTCTTCCGCGGCATCGCGCAGCGCCAGCGCGTGGCGCAGTTCCATGTCATCAACCGCACCGGCTCGCTCCCGTTCCGCGAGGAGCCGGCCGCCTTCCACCAGGTAGTCTCCGCATTCAATGGCGCAGGGGTCAGGTCTTGAATTGCCGCATCCCGATGCGTGAATTCAAGATCTGACCCCATCCATCAAATGGCTAAGAGAAAACTGCACTATCCGCGCAAGTGGTCCTGGCCCAGGGGCGCGAGGATCTGCGTCAGCCTCAACATGGCGCTCGAATCCTTCGTGCGCGCGAGCCAGGTGACGCTCGAGAAAACCACCAACAAGGTCGACCACTTCTCGCTCACCTACGCCGATTACGCCTACAAGGCGGGCGTGTGGCGGCTGATGGACCTGATGGACGAGCTCAAGATCAAGGGCAGCGTCTCGACCAACGGCCTCACCGGCGAGCGCCATCCCAAGATCGTGCGCGCGCTTGCCGACTATGGCTGCGAGATCGTCGGTCACTCCTGGGCGCAGGACGTCGTCGCTCGCGATGAAGATCCTCAAGTGGAATTGGAGGAAATGCGGAAGGTGACGCGCGTGCTCACCGAGGCCGCGGGCACGCGGCCGGTCGGCTGGGTGAGCCAGGGCAGCGCGAGCTCGGCCAACACGCTCGACTTCCTCAAGCAGGAAGGCTACCTGTGGAGCGGGGACGACATGAGCGACGACATCCCGTTCCTCAAGGAGACCAAGCACGGCCCGATGGTGATCCTGCCGCGCGTCAACCTGCCGCACAACGACCTGTGGATGTGGGCCACCGCGCGCAATCCGCCGGACTTCATGTGGCAGAACTGGAAAGCGACCTTCGACCAGCTCTATGCCGAGGGAAGAGCGGGCTATCCCAAATGGTGCGAGCTCACGCTCCACGCGCACATGGGCGCGCGCCCGACGCTGATTCCGGTGGCGCGCCAGATGCTGCAGTATGCGAAGAAGCACAAGGGCGTGTGGTTTGCACGCCGCCGCGACATCGCCGAATGGGCGATGCAGCACGAATCCAAATAGGGAGATGCCAGTGATGCGGAAAATTCTTATCGGCGTGCTCGCGTGTCTGCCGATTGCAGCAGCAGCGCAGCAGCCGGTGAAGCTCAAGTTCGCCACCTTCTCGCCCGACACCGAGCGGCTGTACAACACGGTGAAGAAGCCGTGGGTGGCGGCGGTGAACAAGGCCTCCGGCGGCGCGATCGAGATCGAGCTCTACCCGAACGGCGCCCTCGGCCGCGCGCCGCAGCAGCAGGCGCAGATGGTGATCGACGGCGTCACCGACATCGGCTTCATCGTGCCGCCGTTCACGCCTGGGCGCTTTCCGGACTCCGAAGTGCTCGAGCTGCCCGGCATGTTCCAGGATCTCGCCGAAGGCACGCGCGTGTACACGCGGCTGGTGCAGAACGGCACGCTCAAGGATTACGGCGACTATTACCCGATCGCCATGTGGTCGACGCCGCCGTTCAGCCTGCACTCCAATTTTCCGATTGCGTCCATCAAGGACCTGAAAGGGAAGAGAGTGCGCGGCTCGGGCGTGATCCAGATCGAATCGCTCAAGGGACTCGGCGCGGTGACGGTCGGCATGCCGCCCACCGAAGTGCCCGAGGCGCTCTCCCGCCGCACCATCGATGCGTCGACCTCGCAGCCCGCAGTGCTGTACGACTTCGGTCTCGACCGCGTCACCAGCCACCACTACTTCATTCGCCTCGGCATCGTGCCGCTCGCGGTGGTGATGAATCGCAAGGTGTTCGAGGGCCTGCCGAAGGCCGGGCAGGACGCGATCCGCAAATACGACATGGACTACATCAACAAGCTCTATATCGATTCGATGCTCGAGTACGACAGCTCGCTGGTGAAGAAGCTCGAGAGCGATCCGAAGCGCAAGGTGGTGTTCCCGGATGCCGCCGACCAGAAGGCGGCGCAGGCCGCCTTCGAGCCGGTGATCAAGGCCTGGGCGGCGAAGAGCCCGCGCCACGCCGACGTCTACAAGGCGCTCACCACCGAGCTGGAGAAGGAACGCACTAGGAAATAAATGCTGGCGGCGCTCGAGCGGTTAACGCTCACCGCGACTCGGGCGCTCTCGGTGGTGGGCCTCATCGCGCTGATGGGGCTCGCGACGATGACGCTGGCGGACGGCCTGCTGCGCTGGCTCGCCAGCCGGCCGATCGAGGGCGTGCGCGATCTTGGCGGCCTCGCCATCGCCGTGGCAATCGCCTGCTGCATACCGGTCGGACTGATGGAGCGCGGCAACATCGCCATTCGTCTGGGCAGTCTTCTCCACCCGGTGATGGGCCGAGTACTGGACGCGCTCGCGGCGCTGCTGGTGTGCGCGGTGCTCGCAGCGGCCGCGTGGCAATTCTGGCTCTACGCCGCGAAGATGGCGCGTGCGCACGAGACCACCTTCGTGCTGCAGATCCCGATCGCGCCGTTCTGGTTCGGCGTCGACGCCATCCTCTGGCTCGCCGTTGCCGTGCAGCTGATCGTAGCGCTGCGCGACATGGCGCGCGCTCTTTCAAAATGACGGCACTCGCCATCGGCGCGCTGGGCCTCGGTGCGTTGTTCGTGCTGATTCTGGCGCAGGTCCCGATCGGCTTCGCCATGATGGTGGTCGGCGTCGCCGGCGTTGCGCTGCAGTCGAGCTGGGGACCGGCGCTGACGCTGCTCGCTACCGAGCCGGCGAGCGTGCTCTCGAACGTCGATCTCGCGACGGTGCCGCTTTTCCTGCTGATGGGCACCTTCGCGACCACCGCGGGATTCTCGGCGGATATCTATAACGCGGTGGCGGCCATGCTGGGGCACAGGAGGGGAGGGCTGGCCTACGCGACCATTGGCGGCTGCGCCGCGTTCGGCGTGGTCTGCGGCTCCTCGACCGCCACTGCGGCTACGTTCGCCAGGGTCGCGTTGCCCGAAATGCTGAAGCGCGGCTATTCGCCCGCGTTCTCGACCGGCACCATCGCCGCCGGCGGCACTCTGAAATCGCTGATCCCGCCTTCTATCGTGATGATCCTGTATTGCATCGTCGCCAAGACCTTCATCTTCGATCTGTTCATCGCCGCGATCGTGCCGGCCCTGCTGGCGATCGCGCTCAACCTGCTGGCGATCACGCTCATCGTGCGGTTCAGGCCGCAGGCCGCGCCGGTGCTCGACAGGGTGTCCTGGGTGGAAAGGCGTGCCGCGTTGGCGAAGGCGGCGCCCGTGCTGATCCTGATCGTCGGCGTTTTCGGCGGGCTCTATAGCGGCGTGTTCACTGTGAACGAGGCGGCGTCGGTCGCGGCGGTACTGTCATTCCTGTTCGCGCTGGTGCGCGGCAGGCTGACGTGGAAAAACCTGGTGGAAGGACTGCGCGAATCGGCCAGCGCCACCGCGATGCTCTACGTGATCCTGATCGGCGCCTTCATCTTCAGCTACTTCATCACCCTCGCCAGGATCCCCGAGGCGCTGGTGGCGGCGATAGGGCAGCTGCCGCTCGCGCCGCTCGCCATCGTCTTCGTGCTGCTCGCGGGATACCTGGTGCTCGGCGCGGTGTTCGACGAGATCTCGGCGATGCTCATTACCTTGCCCTTCGTGCTGCCGGTGATCGTCAAGCTCGGCTACGACCCGGTGTGGTGGGGCATCATCAACGTGGTGGTGATCGAGCTCGGCATGATCATCCCGCCGATCGGCGTCATCGTCTTCATCCTGCACGGCCTGGCGCGCGAGATCCCGATGCGCACCATCTACCGCGGCGTGGCGCCTTTCATTCTTGCGGACCTCGTGCTCCTGGCGCTGCTCGCCATATTCCCGGCGATCGCGCTCTGGCTGCCGAAGGCCCTGGGCACTTGAAGTCATCCGGAATGCCCCGAGGTTAAGGAAGCCAGTGATCCCGCTCTCGATCCTCGACCTCGCTCCCATCATCCAGGGCCAGACGGCTGCGCATGCGCTGCGCAACTCCCTCGAGCTCGCGCGCCACGCCGAGCGCCTCGGCTACACGCGCTACTGGGTCGCGGAGCATCACAACATGCAGGGGATCGCGAGCGCGGCCACATCGGTGGTCATCGGCTACCTCGCCGGCGGCACCTCGCGCATCCGCGTCGGTGC
>DASWER010000110.1:0-4594 GCA_036394655.1 Burkholderiales bacterium | reverse complement strand
CGCGGGCAGCCGGCGACAAAGGCGCGCAGGCTCGGCTCGAGGTTGGTGCTATCCCAGCCCGGCAGCGCGGCAAAGGAGGTTTCTACGTACTGCGCCCGCTCCGGCGCCGGCACCGGTTTGGGCGGCGGGCAGACGGGGCAGGGCTTCTCCGGCCTCATGTCGCCCATCGGCGCACACCCGGCGCTCAGTAGAATCAGAAGCCAAACCAACCGCGCCATGTGGATCGTCTATCTCGAAATGGCTCTAGCGCTCGCGCTGGCGGCGTTCATCATCTGGTTCACCTGGCCGCGCAAGAAAAAATAATCAGTGCAGGACGCGCGGGATCGAGAGCGTGAACTCCGGGATCGCTGCTTCGAAGCGCGTGCCGTCCTCCGCCACCATCTGGTAGCTGCCGCGCATCGTGCCCACCGGCGTCGCGATCGAAGCGCCGCTGGTGTACTCGTAGCTCTCGCCGGGCTGCAGCAGCGGCTGCGCGCCGACCACGCCAAGGCCGCGCACTTCCTGCACCAGGCCTTGCGAGTCGGTGATGATCCAGTGCCGGCTGATGAGCTGCGCGGCGACGCTGCCGGCGTTGCGGATGGTGATGGTGTAGGCGAACACGTAGCGGCTGTTGGCCTCGTCGGACTGGTCGGCTAGATATTGCGTCTGCGCGGCTACGGCGACGTCGTATTGTTTTTCCTGCGCCATGGGCCGCATTGTAAACTCCGGCGCTGATGGCGTTTCGCATAGCTCCCAGCATCCTTTCGGCCGACTTCGCGCGCCTCGGCGACGAAGTGAAGGCGGTGGCGCGCGCCGGCGCCGACCTGATTCACTTCGACGTGATGGACAACCATTACGTGCCGAATCTCACCGTCGGCCCGGTGGTGTGCGCCGCGCTGCGGCCGCATGTCGAGCTGCCGCTCGACGTGCACCTGATGGTGACCCCGGTCGATGGGCTGGTGCCGGAGTTCGCCAAGGCGGGCGCGAACATCATCAGTTTCCATCCCGAGGCCACGCAGCACGTCGACCGCACCATCGCGCTCATCCAGCAGCACGGCTGCAAGGCCGGCCTGGTGCTCAACCCGGCGACGCCGCTCTCCTATCTCGACTACACGCTGGAAAAGCTCGACCTGGTGCTCCTGATGTCGGTCAATCCGGGCTTCGGCGGCCAGCAGTTCATCAAGTCGGTGCTGCCAAAGATCACCGAAGTGCGCCGTCGTATTACTGCCTTGGGGAAGCCGATCTGGCTCGAGGTCGACGGCGGCGTGAAGACCGACAACATCGCCGAGATCGCGCGCGCGGGCGCCGACACCTTCGTCGCCGGCTCGGCCATCTTCGGCTCGAAGGACTATGCGGCGACCATTCGCGGAATGCGCGAGCGCCTCGCCGTGCTATAGTCTTTGCGTGTCGCACCTCCGCGTACATTTCTTCGTAAGTCCCAGCTGGCGCCGCTGGCGCCGCTAATCCCCCACGCGTCGCCGCGCGGCTCGGCGACGCGCTAGTCCAGGCCGCAACCGCAGTCCCCCGAATCTGAAAACGGAGTAGTCCGTGATTCAGGCCGAGTTCGACAGACTCGCAGCCCAAGGCTTTACCCGCATTCCGGTGCTCGCCGAGGCGCGCGCCGATCTCTACACGCCCCTTGCGGTGTACATCAAGCTCGCCGGCGGTCCTTACAGCTATTTGCTGGAGTCGGTGGTCGGCGGCGAGCGCTTCGGACGTTATTCGTTCATCGGGCTCGCGTGTGCGGAGCGCATCGAAGCGCGCGGGCGCCGCGTGCGGCGGCTGCTGCGCGATGCGCGCGGCGGCGACGCCTGCCTGGAAGAGCTCGACGCCGATCCGTTCGAATACGTGCGCACCTGGCTGAAGCGCGAGCGCACCGCGCCATTGCCGGACCGATTGCGCTTCGGCGGCGGCCTGGTCGGCTATTTTGGCTACGAGGCGGCGCGCCACATCGAGCCGCGCGCGCTAGGCCCGGACAAACCGGATGCGCTCGGCACGCCCGATGTGCTGCTGCTGGTGTCCGACGAGCTCGCGGTGGTGGACAACGTGCTGGGCAAGCTCTATCTCGTCGTGTATGCCGATCCACGGCAGCCGCAGGCGTTCGCCAGGGCGTGCGAGCGGCTCCAAGGCCTGCGCCACCGGCTGGCGAGCCCGCTGCCGGAGGCGCTGGTGCTCGCCCACCCGGCGATCGAGCCGCCGGCGAGCGCAACGCTCGAGCGCACGTTCACCGAGGGCGCATTCCTCGACGCCGTGCGCCGCTGCAAGGACTACATCCTGGCGGGCGAGCTGATGCAGGTGCAGATCTCGCAGCGCACCTCGCGTACGTTTGAGGCCAGCGCGCTGTCGCTCTACCGCGCGCTGCGCGGGGTGAATCCCTCGCCGTATATGTATTACTTCGATTTTGCCGATCACCACGTTGTCGGCGCCTCGCCGGAAATCCTCGTGCGGCTCGCCGGCGACGCGATCACGGTACGGCCGATCGCCGGCACGCGGCCGCGCGGGGCGACGCCGGCGGAGGATGCGGCTCGCGCCGAGGAGCTGCTCAACGATCCGAAGGAGCGTGCCGAGCACGTGATGCTGATCGATCTCGGGCGCAACGACGTAGGCCGTGTCGCGGCCGCGGGCAGCGTGAAGGTGACCGAGCAGATGGTGGTCGAGCGCTACTCGCACGTCATGCACATCGTCTCGAACGTCGAAGCGCGCAGCGCGCCGGGCCGCGACGCCATCGATGTACTCAAGGCGACCTTTCCCGCCGGGACGGTCACCGGGGCGCCGAAAGTGCGCGCGATGCAGCTAATCGACGAATTCGAGCCGGTGAAGCGCGGCATCTACAGCGGCGCAGTGGGCTACCTCGGCTTTAACGGCGACATGGACGTCGCGATTGCCATCCGCACGGCGGTGGTGAAAGCAGGGCAGCTGCACGTGCAGGCCGCAGCCGGGATCGTCGCCGATTCCGATCCGCAGTCGGAATGGCAGGAGACCCAGCACAAAGCGCGCGCTTTGCTGCGTGCTGCAGACGTCGCAGCGAGCGAGACGGGATAGAGCATGCTCTTGATGATCGACAACTACGATTCCTTCACCTACAACCTGGTGCAGTACTTCGCCGAGCTCGGCCAGGAGGTCGCCGTTTTCCGCAATGACGAGCTCAGCGTCGACCAGGCTGTTGCGCTCGCGCCGCGCGCCGTCGTCATCTCGCCGGGACCCAGCGCGCCGGACCGGGCGGGGATTTCGCTCGCACTGATCGAGCGCCTTGCCGGTCGCGTGCCCATCCTCGGCGTCTGCCTTGGGCACCAGGCGATCGGGCAGGTGTTCGGGGGCAAGGTGGTGCGCGCGAAGCGCGTGATGCACGGCAAGGTGTCGCGCGTGCGGCATGACGGCGAAGGCGTGTTTCGCGCTTTGCCGGCCGAGTTCAGCGCGACGCGCTATCACTCGCTGGCGGTCGAGCGCGAGTCCTTGCCGACATGCCTGAAAGTCACAGCCGAATCGGAAGACGGCGAGATCATGGGCTTGCGGCACAAGAGCCTCGCCGTGGAAGGCGTGCAGTTCCATCCCGAGGCGCTGCTCACCGAGCACGGCCACAAAATGCTGCAGAATTTCATCCAGGGAGCCCAGAGGGAGAAATGAGCATGAAGCAGATCACGATTGCCGAAGCGATCCAGCGCACCGTGGAGCACCGCGAGGTGTTCCACGACGAGATGCTGCACATCATGCGGCAGATCATGCGCGGCGAGCTCAGCCAGGCGCAGATCGCCGGGTTCATCATGGGCTTGCGGGTCAAGAAGGAAACCATCGGCGAGATCGCCGCCGCCGCGCAGGTAATGCGCGAGCTCGCGACGCCGGTCGAGGTCGCGGACGATCGTCACCTCGTCGATACCTGCGGCACCGGCGGCGATGGCGCGCACACCTTCAACGTCTCGACCTGCGCCGCGTTCGTCGCAGCCGCGGCCGGCGCGAAGGTGGCGAAGCACATGGGGCGCTCGGTGTCGTCTTCCTCCGGCAGCGCCGAGGTGCTGGAAGCGCTCGGCGCGCAGACCCATCTGACGCCCAAGCAAACCGGTGAAGCGCTCGAGAAGCTCGGCATCGGCTTCATGTTCGCGCCGGCGCACCACGCCGCGATGAAGCATGCGGCGCCGGTGCGCAAGGATCTCGGCGTGCGCACAATCTTCAACATCCTCGGACCGCTCACCAATCCGGCCGGAGCCAAGAACCAGGTGATGGGGGTGTTCCATGCCGACCTCGTCGGCATCCAGGTGCGGGTGCTGCAGCGCCTTGGCGCGAAGCACGTGATGGTGGTCTACGGCATCGACGGCCTGGACGAGATTTCGGTTTCGGCGGAAACCCTGGTGGGCGAGCTCGCCGGCGGCGAGATCAGCGAATACACGCTGCATCCGTCGCACTTCGGCCTCGAGCTCTACGACCGGCGCGCGATCCAGGTCGCCACTGTCGAGGAGTCGAAGGCGATGATCCAGGCGGTGCTCGACAACCAGCCGGGCCCCGCGCACAACATCGTCGCCATGAACGCCGGTGCCGCGATCTATGTCGCCGGCGTCGCCAAGACCATGAAGGCGGGCGTCGAGCGCGCCAGCCAGGCGATCAAGAGCGGCGCGGCGAAACA
>DASWER010000109.1:0-2589 GCA_036394655.1 Burkholderiales bacterium | reverse complement strand
GGCGGCAGGCGGCGCGGGTCGGCGAGCTTTGCGCGGTGGAACTCGAGGCAGTTCATATGGCGCGTCTCTTTTTGTCCGGGAGGTCGTATTGCTTGCGCAGCGCCTGGCGCGCGCGCGTGAGGCGCGTCATCACCGCGCCTTCGGTCGTGCCGAGCATGGCCGCGATCTCCGCGCAGCTGAACCCGCCCAGCACTTGCAGGAGCAGCGGCTCGCGATAAGTCTCGGGCAGCAGGCTCACGAGCTGCGCGGTTTCGAGCTGCGACTCGACTGAAGGCAGGGCAGGCAGCTCGGCTTCGCCGACGGCGTCGATGTCCAGCGCTGGCTTGTTCCGCGAGAAACTGCGCGCGAGCTCGTTCCGCATGATGGTGACGAGCCACGCCTTGGCCAGCGCCACGTCGCGCAGCTCCGCCCAGGACTTCCAGGCGCGCGCGAAGGTTTCCTGCACCACGTCCTCTGCAAGATGCCGATCGCGGCACAGCCACCAGGCGTAGCGATAGAGGTCGGCGCTATAGGCGCGGACGGCATGCTCGAAATGCGCAATGCGGCTGATGGACCTCTCCTTCCAGCGATTAGACACCCGTCGAGGGCCGATCCTTACAGCCGCCGTGTAAGGTTTGAGCGACGGCACGGGTCAACTGGATACCCGCCCCGTTCGGGGCACCACCGAGGAAGGAGACCTTTCGATGACCCGTTCGCTCGCCACCGCCACACTCGCCGCCGCCGTCGGCCTCGCGCTGGCCGCTTCCGCGCAGGCTCAGCAGCCGATGACCAAGGAGCAGAAGATGACCATGGAGCGCATGGTCAAGAACAATCTGGAGAAGTGCTACGGCGTCGCCGCGCGCGGCAAGAACGACTGCGCCGAAGGCGCGCATTCCTGCGTCGGCCAGTCGGCGCGCGACCGCGATCCCGAGTCGTTCGTGCTGGTGCCGAAAGGCGACTGCCAGAAGCTGGCCGGCGGCAAGACGCAGGCGTGATCCCGGCATCGGCCGGCGTGGGATTGCGCTTCGCGCATCACCGCGCCGTGCTGGACGAGCGTCCCGCCGCCGCGTGGTTCGAGGTGCATGCCGAGAACTACATGGGCGGCGGCAAGCCGCTCGCCTACCTGGAAGCGATCCGCCGCGACTATCCGGTCGCGCTGCACGGCGTTGCGCTCTCGCTCGGCAGCGCCGAAGGGCTCGACGCGCGCCACCTGCGGCGTCTCGCCGAACTTGCCGGGCGGATCGACCCCGCGCTCGTTTCCGAGCATCTCGCGTGGACGGCGAGCGGCGGCACGCATTTTCCCGATTTGCTGCCGCTGCCGCTCACCGAGGAGTCGCTCGGCGTCGTCTGCCGCAACGTGGAGCGGGCGCAGCAGGTCCTCGGCCGCCTCCTGCTCGAGAATCCATCGTCGTATCTGCGCTACCGCCATTCCACGATTCCCGAATGGGAGTTCGTGGCCGCGATCGCGGCGCGCACTGGCTGCGGCATCCTGTGCGACGTCAACAATATCTACGTCAGCGCGTGCAACCACGGCTTCGATGCGCTCGCTTATCTGCGCGCGCTGCCGGCGCGGGCGGTCGCCGAGTTCCACCTCGCAGGGCACCGCTTGCGCAAGCTCGAGGATGGTCGCTCGATCCGCATCGACGATCACGGCTCGCGCGTCGCGCCCGAGGTGTGGGCGCTGTACGCCGAAGCGGTGACGCTCCTCGGACCGCGGCCGACGCTCATCGAGTGGGACACCGACGTGCCGCCGCTCGCGGTGCTGCTCGAGGAAGCCGCGCATGCCGAGCGCATTCTGAAAACGGAGCGCGCCGATGCCTGCGCTGCTTGAGCTGCAGCGCGCCTTCGCCGGCGCGCTGGTCCAAGAGTACGAGCGGGGGGTCTGGGCGCATATCACCGAGGACGGCTTCAACGCGGCCGAGCGTCTGCGTATCTATCGCAACACCTGCCGCGCGACGCTCATCGAGACGCTGCGCATGACCTATCCGGCGGTCGAGCGGCTCGTCGGGCGCGAGTTCTTCGAGCACGTTGCCGCCAAGTTCGTCGAGCACCATCCGGCGCGCAGCGGCTACCTCAACGAGTATGGCGCCGAGTTCCCGGCTTTTCTCGCCGGCCTGGAAGCCGCGGGCGAGCTCCCTTATCTGGCGGATGTGGGACGCTTCGAATGGGCGCTCAGCGTCGCCGCAAACGCCGAGGACCGGCCGGTGCTCGACCCTGGCGCGCTGCTCGGCGTCGCGGGCGAGCACCATGCCGAACTGCGTTTCGCGCCCCACCCGTCGGTGAGCTGTCTCGAGCTCGCCCATCCCGCCGATGAGATCGCCGACGCGGTGCTCGCCGGCGACGACGCGGCAATGCGCGAGGTCGATCTCACGAGTGGGCCGGTGCGCATCGTCGTGCACCGCGGCGCGAACGGCCTCGAAACCGAGCGCCTCTGCGCGCGCGCCTATGAGTTGGTCTCGCTGCTCTGCGCGGGCGAGCCGTTGGGCCGCGTCATCGAGGCGGCGCCCGAGCAGGCGCCGGTGCTGCTCGCCGAGCAGCTCGGCAAAGGCCGGCTGAGCGTGTTCACGATCGCCCGATGAAGCAGCTGCTGCGCCTGCGTTCCTGGCTCGA
>DASWER010000108.1:0-2053 GCA_036394655.1 Burkholderiales bacterium | reverse complement strand
GCGTAATCCATGAACGAGCCGGTGAGGAGCTGGCCGCTGTCGCGCTCGTACACCGCGTGCTCGCGCAGCGCCTGGCCGATGCCCTGCACCGTGCCGCCGTGCACCTGCCCCTCAAGCAGCTTGGGATTCATGGCGCGGCCGAAGTCGTCGACCACCGTGTAGCGCACGATCGCGGTGTCGCCCGACTCGCGATCGATCTCCACCTCGCAGATGTGGCAGCCGTTCGGATAGGTGTACTCCGGCGGCGTGCGCGTATGGGTCGCTTCGAGCGCGCCGAGCTCGAACAGGCTCACTCTGCGATCCGTGCCGGCGATGCGGAATTCGCCGCGCGTGTATTCGATGTCGGAGGGCGCGGCCTCCAGCCTGGCGGCGGCAGCCTGCTTGCCCTGCTCGATGACCTCATCGGCCGCCGCGCCGGCGGCGACGCCGCCGATGGCGAGGAACCGCGAGCCGCCGGTGAGTCCGTCGGCCGGCACCACGTCGGTGTCGCCCTGCACGACGCGGATGCGCGCGGAATCGATGCCGAGCTGGTGTGAAAGGAGCTGGACGAAGGTCGTGGTGTGCCCTTGGCCGTTGTCCTGCATGCCGGAGTACGCCACCACCTTGTCGCCTTCGACTTTCACGCGCACCGTGTCGCCGGGACCGCCGCCGCAGCGCTCGATGTACATGGCGAGGCCGATGCCGCGCAGCTTGCCGGCCTTTGCCTTTCTCTCACCGAACGTCGACCACTGTGCCTTTTCCATGGCGCGCGCCATCACCGCGGCGAAGTCGCCGGAGTCGTAGCGGCTCTCCACCGGCGTCTGGTAGGGCATCGCCGATGGCGGGATGAAATTGCGCCGGCGCAGCTCGTCGGGCGCGAGGCCAAGCTCGCGCGCCGCCGCATCGACCACGCGCTCGAGCAGATAGATCGCCTCGGGCCGGCCGGCGCCGCGATAGGCATCGACCGGCACGGTGTTGGTCAGCGTGCCCTTGATGTTGAGGGTGATCGCCGGGATGCGGTACACCCCCGAGAGCATCGGCGCCGCGAGCTGCGGAATGAACGGGCCGAAATTCGAGAGGTACGCGCCCATGTTCGCCCAGGTGGTGACGCGCAAGGCGAGGAAGCGCGCGTTGCCGTCCATGGCCAGCTCGGCCACGGAGTAATTGTCGCGGCCCTGCGCATCCGAGAGAAACGACTCGCCGCGCTCGGCAGTCCAGCGCACCGCGCGCTTCAAGCGCCGCGCCGCCCATGCCATGAGCGGCTGCTCCGGGTAGAGAAAAATCTTCATGCCGAAGGCGCCGCCGACATTGCCGGATACCACGCGCACATCTTCATTTTTCACGATCGCGGCGATCTGCCCGCGCAGATGGTGCGGCCCCTGGCTCGGCGTGTAGAGCGTGATGCGATCGGTGGCGGCGTCGTATTCGGCGAGCGCCGCGCGCGGCTCGATCGGATTGGCGACCAGCCGGTTGTTGACCAATTCCAGCCGCGTGACGTGTGCCGCCTTGGCAAACGCCGCAGCGACCTTGTCGCGCGAGTCGCCCAGATCGATGTCGAACGCCACCTCCCCTTCGCGCACGTCGGTCACTGCGGGCAGCGGCGCGTAGTCGACCTCGACCAGGTCGGCAGCATCCCTCGCCTGCGCCAGCGTCCCGGCGATGACCATCGCCACCGGATCGCCGACGTGCGCGACCTTGTCGAGCGCCAGCACCGGCCGCGGCGTGTCCTTGCGGTTGGTGCCGTCGAGATTGACCACCGGTATCAGGCACTGAATGTGGCCGAGGCCATCGGCGGCTGCGTCCCTGCCGGTGAGTACCGCGATCACACCCGCGGCGCCTTTCGCCCGCTCGGTGGCCACGCGCCGGATGCTTGCGTGCGCATGCGGCGAGCGCACGATGACCGCGTGTGCGGCGCGCGGCAGCGCGAAATCGTCGGTGTAGCGCCCGGCGCCGCGCAGCAGCGTGTCGTCTTCGAGGCGAGAAATGCCTTGTCCGAGCGCGAATTGCGGCATGGCAGTTAGTCTAGCTTGACGCCAAGGCGACGGCCGATCTCGCCCCACTTCTCCATGTCGGC
>DASWER010000107.1:0-2033 GCA_036394655.1 Burkholderiales bacterium | reverse complement strand
GCGATGGTGTCGACCTCGCCGGGGTCGAACGGGTGCACCGTCGCCATGTCCTGCAGCGTGGTGATGCCCGACTTCAGCGCCTCGAGCGCGCCGATCAGCACGCGCGCGCGCACCTCCTCGCGCGAGCGCTGCGGATAGTTTAGCGGCACCGCGTGCAGCAGCCACGCCTCGAGCGGCATCGGCGCGAAGCAGCCCTTGAGCAGCGTGTCATGCGAGTGGTAATGCGCGCTGACCAGGCCCGGGATCGCGAGCATGTCCTTGCCATCGACGATCTTCACGCCCGCAGCTACCGGGACATTCTCCGCCACGCTGGCAATGCGATCGCCGCTGATGACGATGTCGCGCACCGGCGGCCGCGGCTGCGCCACGAGCGGGTCGAGCACGCGCGCGCCGCGTACGATCAGGGTCGGATTCATCAGTGCGTGTCGAACACCGCCTGGTACTGCGGCAGTTTCTTCTCTAAATCGCTGCCGGCACCGAAGCGCATCAGGCAGGCCATCAGCAGCAGGCGCGCCTTGGTGGCGGTGAGGTTGCGCCCGCCGATCAACGTGCCCTGCGGCGCGGTGAAGCCCTCGTTGTTGCCGCGGCCGACGATCACCACCGGCATGCCGCGCTGCACCGCGGTTTTCAGCAATCGGGTGCGCGACGCGGACGCCGTGGTGCCGTAAGGCGCGTGGCCTTCGAGCACGAAACCCGAGAGCGGATAGCGGCGCGCATTGCGCTCCATCAGCGCGACCAGGTCCGCGTCGTCCTCGGCGTCGTCGCCCTCGGCGTAATAGTTCGCTTCCTTCACGATGCTCACCTTGGGGATCGCCTCGGGCAGGAGCTCGCCGCGCTGGTTCTTCAGCTCGCGCGGCAGGCGCGAAATGTTCACCTCCGACTGGTAGGTGTGCTTGCGCACGGGGAGATACGTCAGCGTCGGCGGTCCTTCGTGCCCGACGGCGCCGAGGATGCCGCCGTGGCCGCCGGTCACGACATAGCCGCCGGGCCGCGCGTCGCCCTTCTGCACGTCGCGCGCGGCGAAGATGCGCTGCTCCTGCACCAGCACTACGCCGAGGCGGTTGCGCCCCGCGTCGTCCGCCCAGGCGCGCGAGGCAATGAACTCGGCGGCATCGACCAGGTTCTTGTCGCCCTCGTTGCCGATCATGCCGTGCACGCGCTGCGACGAGTTGCCGCAGATCGGCAGCGTGCTGTCGATGAGCAGATTGAGCCAGTAGAGCGTCTCTTCGATGCGCGGGCTGCCCTGCGTCCAGATCGCGCCCGCGTACTTGCCACTCGCCAGGATGCCCTGCACGGCGTTGGTGATCGTGGCCAGCGCGCCGCGCGGCGGCGACACCGCCAGGTGATACGGCCGATAGGGAAAGAAGTCGCGGCCCATCACCTCGGGCGGATCACCCTTGGTGTAGCCGCCGGGCGGCGTCACGCGATAGAAGTCGATGTCGGCGCGCGAGGCGATCAGGCTCGATCTGCCGTGGCCGTCGAACCCCAGCCGATCGATCTCCTCGAAGAGGCGCTCGCCATCGGGATAGAACGGCTGGCGCGAGCGCGCCGCCGGCGCCAGCGGATCGGCGCCGTCGTCTTCCCACGCACGCCCGTCGGCCTGGCGCGCCATATAAGGCAGCGGATAGACGCCGTCCTCCGGCTTTAGCACCACCTCGTAGACCGGCACATCGCTGTCGCCCGTGCGGCTGCGATGGAAATTGCCCGCGCCATCCAGGTAGCCGTCGGGCGGCCCATAGAGCTCGGCGGCGTCGCGCTCGAGCGGATGCGCGCTGAACTGCTCGACGTAGACCTTGGCCGGCGCCGCGAGGCGCTGCGGCCTGAGCGCGTCGAAGCGGATCGGCTTGCCGCTTTCGTCGCGCATCACCGGCAGGCCATGCTCGGCGCGCGCCTTGTTGCTGGTGACGAGCGCCGCCGAGTTGGCGATGGTGGCGTTGGAACCGGCGATGTGGGCGATGCGCGGCTTTTGTTTCATCGCGTCAGGGCAGAATGCGCTTTATGCGGGCATCTTACCTTCACGTGCACTCGATGCG
>DASWER010000106.1:0-1912 GCA_036394655.1 Burkholderiales bacterium | reverse complement strand
ATCAGCGGCAAAAGCACGCCCACGCCGATGGCGCACTACTGCCAGGGCATCCTCGCCGGCGAGACGCTGTACGCAGCGGGCCAGATCGCCTCGGACTACAAGACCGGCGTGCCGCCCGAAGCGCGGCAGGATCCGGCCTTCCCCTACTACGCCTCCGACATCCAGAAGCAGGCGCGCTACGTTCTGAACAATCTCCGCAGCGTGTTCCAGGCCGCCGGCTGCGACTTCAAGGACGTGGTGAAGTCGCAGGTTTTCCTCACCGACCTCAATGACTTCTTCCACTTCGACCAGGTCTGGAAGGAGTTCTTCCCTTCGCCGCCGCCACGCACCACGGTACAGGTGAGCGCGCTTCTGGTTCCAGGCTGCCGCGTCGAGATCGACCTGTGGGGCGTGCGCCCCAGCGTGAAAAAGGAGCTCATCACGGGAAAGAGCACGCCGACGCCCATGGCGCACTACTCGCAGGGCGTGCTGGCGGGCGACACGCTCTATGCCGCCGGCCAGATCGCCTCGGACTACAAGACCGGCGTGCCGCCCGAGGCGCGGCAGGATCCGGCCTTTCCCTACTACGGCTCCGACATCCAGAAGCAGGCGCGCTATGTCCTCACCAACCTGCGCAGCGTGTTCCAGGCCGCCGGCTGCGATCTTGCGGACGTGGTGAAGTCGCAGGTGTTTCTCACCGACCTCAACGACTTCCATTTCTTCGACCAGGTGTGGAAGGAGTTCTTTCCTTCGCCGCCGCCGCGCACCACCGTGCAGGTGAGCGGCCTGCTCGTGCCGGGGTGCAAGGTCGAGATCGATCTCTGGGGCGTGAAGCCGAACGTCGCGCGCAAAGTGATTACCGGAGCGAAGACGCCTGCGCCGATGGCGCATTACTGCCAGGGCATCCTCGCCGGCGAGACACTCTACGCGGCCGGCCAGATCGCCTCGGACTACAAGACCGGCGTGCCGCCCGAGGCGCGGCAGGATCCGGCCTTTCCCTACTACGGCTCCGACATCCAGAAGCAGACGCGCTACGTGCTGAACAACCTGCGCAGCGTGTTCCAGGCCGCCGGCTGCGATCTCAAGGACACGGTGAAGTCGCAGGTGTTCCTTACCGACCTCAAGGACTTCTACTACTTCGACCAGGTGTGGAAGGAGTTCTTCCCTTCGCCGCCCCCGCGCACCACCGTGCAGGTGAGCGGCCTGCTGGTTCCGGGCTGCCGCATCGAAATCGACCTCACCGCGGTTCTTCCCTAGGAGATTTGATGCCCCACGCCATTGCGAAGGACGGCACCCGCCTGTATTACGAGGAGAGCGGCAGCGGCACGCCGCTCGTGTTCGTGCACGAGTTCGCCGGCGATCACCGCAGCTGGGAGCCGCAGCTGCGCTTCTTCGCGCGCTACTTCCGCTGCGTCGCCTACAACGCGCGCGGCTTTCCGCCCTCCGACGTGCCGGAAGACGGCGCGCGCTATTCGCAGGCGCATGCGCGGGATGACATCGTCGCGGTGCTGGACCATCTAAAGATCGAAAAGGCACATCTGGTCGGCCTGTCCATGGGCGGCTTCGCCGTGCTGCACGCGGGCATCGCGTACCCGCAGCGCGCGCGCTCGCTCGTGATCGGCGGCTGCGGCTACGGCGCGGAGCCCGACAAGAAGGCCAAGTTCCAGGCGGAATGCGAGGCCGCCGCGGCATCGTTCGACGCCAACTGGAGCGAGGCGGCGAAGAAATACGCGCTCGGCCCGACGCGGGTGCAGTTCCAGAACAAGGACCCGCGCGGCTGGGCCGAGTTCGCGCAGCAGCTCCGCGACGGATCGTCGAAGGGCCACGCGCTCACCATGCGCGGCGTGCAGATGAAGCGTCCGTCGCTTTACGAGCTGGTCGACGGCATGAAGAAGATCGACCTGCCGGCGCTGATCCTCACCGGCGACGAGGA
>DASWER010000105.1:0-2023 GCA_036394655.1 Burkholderiales bacterium | reverse complement strand
GCACGAAGGTCAGGCGGTCGTGCTGCTGCCGGAATTCGCGAGTGGCGCCCTTACCTGGCGTTGCGTCGGTGGCTCGCGCGGCGCCGTTCCAGCAAGGTGCAAGAAAAGCTAAGGCTCGAGCCGCGCCATCACGCCGTTGCTTTCATCGGTCAGCAGGTAGATGAAGCCGTCGGGGCCGTTGCGCACGTCGCGGACGCGCCCGAGCACGCCTTTCAGCAGGCGCTCTTCCTTCGCCACCTTCTCGCCGTCGAGCACCAGGCGCACCAGCATCTGGTCGCGCAGCGCGCCGACGAACAGGTTGCCTTTCCATTTCGGAAACTGCTCGCCGGTATAGAACGCCATCCCTGAAGGCGCGATCGACGGCACCCAGTAGTAGAGCGGCTGCGCCATGCCGGGCTTGCTCGTGCCTTCGCCGATCCTGGTGCCGGTAACGTAGTTCGCGCCGTAGGTAATTACCGGCCAGCCGTAGTTGGTGCCCGGGCGGATGATGTTGATCTCGTCGCCGCCCTGCGGCCCGTGCTCGTGCGTCCAGAGCATGCCGGTCTGCGGATGGAAGGCCGCGCCCTGCATGTTGCGATGGCCCAGATCGAGCTTCTCCGGCTTCCAACCGGGCTTGTTGACGAACGGGTTGTCCGCGGGCACGCGGCCGTCGTCGTGCAGGCGGATCACCGAGCCGTGATGGTTCTCGCCGAGCTGGGCGCGCTCCATCTGGCCGCGCTCGCCGAGGGTCAAATACAAAAACCCGGCGCGGTCGAACACCATGCGGCCGCCGAAGTGGATGCCGCCGCCGGTCTTCGGCTGCTGGCGGAAGATCACTTTCGCGTCTTCCAGCCGCGTGCCGTTCAACCGCGCGCGCAGCAGCTCGGTGCTGGCGCCGCCGTCGCCCGGACCCGAGTAGGAGAGGTAGACCACGCCGTTTTCGCTGAAGCGCGGATGCAGCGCGATCTCGAGCAGCCCGCCCTGCCCGCTCGCCGCGACCCGCGGCACGCCTTCCACGTTGCTGCGCTTGAAATCCGCCGTCAGCAGGTTGAGGCGTCCCGCGCGCTCGGTGACCAGCATGCGGCCGTCCGGGAGGAAGGCGAGCGACCAGGGATGATCCAGCCCCTGGACCAGCTTGACGACGCGGAACGTCTGCTCGTCGGACTTGTAGGTCTGCGCGAAAGCGAGCGACGGAATCAAAACCAGGCAGAGAAGGAAACGCATGGCGCCTATCATAGTGGTGGAGGTCACTATGAGCACTTTGCTTTACGAACTGAAGGACCACGTCGCGCGCATCACCTTCAACCGGCCCGACGCGGCCAATGCGCTCGACCTCGAGATGGGACGCGAGCTGATGCATGCCGCGATCCGCGCGAGCGAGGATCCGGCGGTGCGCGCGGTGATCCTCACCGGCGCCGGCCGCATGTTTTCCGGCGGCGGCGACCTGAAGAGCTTCGCCGCGCAGGAGGATCGCCTGCCCGCGCATCTCAAGGAGGTGGCGCTCTACCTGCACGCCGCGATCTCGCGCTTCGTGCGCATGGACGCGCCGGTGATTGCGGCGGTGAACGGCTCGGCGGGCGGCGCCGGCATGAGCCTGTGCCTGTTCGCCGACATCGCGCTCGCCGCCGAATCGGCGAAGTTCACGCTGGCGTATACGCGTGCCGGCCTGAGTCCCGACGGCGGCTCGACCTATTTCCTGCCGCGCCTCATCGGCGTACGCCGCGCGCTCGAGCTCGCGCTCACCAACCGGGTGCTGACAGCGCGCGAAGCGCTGGACTGGGGCATCGTCAACAAGGTGGTGCCCGACGCCCAGCTCCAGGCCGAGGCCGACGCGCTGGCGCAGCAGCTCGCAGCCGGCGCGACGCACGCGTTCGGCGCCGCGAAGCGCCTGCTGCACCACAGCTTCAGCGAGTCGCTCGAGACGCAGATGGAGCTCGAGGCGCAGGCGATCGCCGAGCAGGCGCGCGACCCGCACGCGCGCGAAGGGATCGCCGCCTTCATCGCCAAGCGGCCACCGAGTTTTCGATGAACCAAAAAGGGGTCG
>DASWER010000104.1:0-2809 GCA_036394655.1 Burkholderiales bacterium | reverse complement strand
ACGATTGTGCTACGAAGAAGCGAAGCGCATCAACGTCTGCGCGTATGCCGGCGCCGTCGGCTCGTGCATGAAATACACGAACGTTTCGCGCCAGCCGGTGGCGGCCAGCTTGCGCGCCCATTGCTCGAGCTCCGCATCGCTATAGGTTTCGAGCCGCAGGCGCACATAGCCCCACGGCGCTGTCTCCACCAATGGTGGAGGCGCGTTGTCCTCGCGCTCGGAGAGGCACAGCGCGGCGCCCGCGTCTTTCAGCGCCTGATAGACGTCGTCGGCGAACCAGCTTTCATTACGGAACTCGAACGCTGCGTTGTGTCCCTCCGGCAGCAGGCCCAGGAACTCGGTGAGACGCGGCAGGTTCTTCTTCATCACCGGCGGCAGCTGGAACAGCACCGGCCCGCGCTTGTCCCCGAGCGCGCCGAGCGAGCGGTAGAGAAAAGCGACCGAATCGGCGCTTTCAGGCTTGAGATGGGCGAAGTGGGTAATGCGGCGCGAGGCCTTGATCGCGAAGCGGAAGCCGGCCGGCGCGGTGCGCGCCCAGTTCTCGAGCATCTCGACCTTCGGCATGCGGTAGAACGTATTGTTGATCTCCACCGACGGCAGGCGCGCGCTGTACCAGGCGAGCATGCTCTCGGGCTTCATGTCCGCAGGGTAAAAGCTGCCCTTCCATTCCTTGAACGAGTACCCGCTCGCACCTGCTAATAGCTTCATAGAATCGCGTTCATGGCTAAGGACAAGCTCGCCGATTACGCCGCGAAGCGCAGCTTCGGCGCCACGCCGGAACCCGCCCCGGCGCCGCTCGCGCCGCGCAAGGGACCTTTGCTCTTCGTCATCCAGCAGCATGCCGCGCGGCGCATGCATTACGACCTGCGGCTCGAATGCGACGGCGTGCTCAAGTCCTGGGCCGTACCCAAGGGACCGGCGCTCGATCCTAGCGAAAAGCGCCTCGCCGCGCAGACCGAAGACCATCCTTTCGACTACGCCTCCTTCGAAGGTGTGATCCCGGCCGGACAGTACGGTGCCGGAGAGATGATCGTCTGGGATTGCGGGCTGTACAGCCCGGATGAAGGGGGCACCGGGTTCCACGATCGCGCCGAAGCCGAGCGGCGTGTGCGCGAGGGACTGGAGAAGGGCAAGCTCGGCTTTCTGCTGCGCGGCGAGAAGGTCAAGGGCTCGTTTGCGCTGGTGCGGATGTCCGACCGGAAGAATTGGCTCCTGATCAAGCATAAAGACCGGTTCGTCGCCACGACCGATCTTACGGTCATGGATCGCTCGGTCCTGTCCGGAGTGAACCTCGATGAAGTCAAGGCGGAGCCGGTGCCGCGCATGGCGGCGGAGGATCTGGTCGTCCACGGCGAACCGGAGGCGCTGCCGGCGTCACTGGCGCCGATGCACGCGGAGCTCGGTGACGCGCCGTTCGACCACGCCGACTGGATGTGGGAGCCCAAGCTCGACGGCTACCGCGCGCTCGCCTTCATCAGCGACAAGGGCGTCGAGCTCAAATCGCGGCGGGGTCTAAAGCTTGATGCGTTTCCGCGTCTCAACGCCGAGCTCGCGAAGCAGGCAGTGAACGCCATGGTGCTCGACGGCGAGCTGGTGGCGTTCAACGCGGCGGGCAAGCCTTCCTTCAATGCCATGCAGGACGTGCAGCCGAATACGCCAGTCCTGTTCTACTGCTTCGACCTGCTGCACTTCGCCGGCGTCAATCTGCGCAAGGCGCCGTACCGGGACCGGCGCCGCTGGCTTGCGCAGTGCCTGTTGCCCTCGCCGCTGGTGCAGCTGGTGCACGCCTCCGAAGAAGGCAAAGCGCTACACAAGGCGGCGCTGGAGAGCGGATTGGAAGGCGTGGTCGGCAAGCACAAGGCCAGCGTGTACGAGGCTGGCAAGCGTTCCTCCTCATGGTTGAAGGTCAAGGCAACCCAGAGCGGCGAGTTCATCGTCGGCGGCTATACCCGGGGCAAAGGTTCGCGCGCGCCGTTGGGCGCGTTGCTGCTCGGCTATTGGGACGGCCGCAAGCTGCGCTATGCGTCGCACGTCGGTTCCGGCTTCGACGACGCTACGCTCGAGCAGGCCAGGGCGCGCCTGGAGCCCCTGCGCCGCGATTCATGTCCGTTTGCCGAGAAGCCTGAGCTGCAGAGCCCGACGATCTGGGTCGAGCCGAAGGTCGTCGCGGAGGTGAAGTTCCAGAACTGGACCGACGACGGCTCTCTGCGCGCGCCCGTATTCCTGCGCTTCCGCGACGACATTGACGCCAAAAGCGTGCGCCGCGCCAAGGGTCCAAAAGCGGCGCGCCGTGCGCCAAGGGAGGAGGGAGAGCTCGAGGCCATCCTGCGTCAACTCGACAGCGAGAAGACATCGCTCTCGCTCGCGGTCGGCACGCACCAGATCCGGCTCACGCACCTCGACCGCGTCTACTGGCCGGCCAACGCGGCGCTCAAGCAGCCGGCGCTGACCAAGCGGGACCTGCTGCGCTATTTCGCGCAGGTGTCGCCTTTCATGCTGCCGCATCTCGCCGATCGGCCGCTCACGATGATCCGCATGCCGGACGGTATCCATGGCCAGCGCTTCTATCAGAAGCACTGGGAGCAGGAGCGGCCGCCGTTCGTCGAGACGATCACGGTTTTTTCCGGGCACAAGGACGAGTCGCACGACTACCTGCTATGCAACAACCTGCCGACGCTCCTCTGGCTCGCGCAGTCCGGCACGCTCGAGTTCCACGTCTGGCATTCGCGGGCCAAGCCGGCGCCCGATGCGGCGAGCAAGGGCAGCGATTACGCGACCTCGCTCGAGTCGCTCGAAGCTTCGGTGCTGA
>DASWER010000103.1:0-6257 GCA_036394655.1 Burkholderiales bacterium | reverse complement strand
TCTGATCCGCGCGCCGCTCTACGGCGCCTGGCACGAGATCCGCACCGTGCGCGAGATGGAAGCCGGCGCGAGCGCCGCTGTTTACGACGTCGTCGGCCCGGTCTGCGAAAGCGCCGATTTCCTGGCGAAGGAACGCCGCCTCGCCGCCCGCGAAGGCGACCTGCTCGCGATCCTTTCGGCCGGCGCCTACGGCATGGTGATGAGCTCGAACTACAACTCGCGGCCGCGGGCCGCGGAAGTACTCGTGGAGGGCGCCAACGCGCACTTGGTGCGTCGCCGCGAATCCCTCGAGGAACTGTTTGCCGCGGAGCAGATTCCGGGACGACAATCGCGTTCCCTGCGTGATTAGCTCCCACCCGTGACCCGAACAAGCCGCCGCGTGCTCACCGCCGCCGCCGCGCTTGTCGTAGTCATGGCGATAGCAGTCGGCGTAGCGACCTACTTCGACAGCGCGCGCGTGGCCTCGTACTTGAGCATTGATACCCGCGCCAAGGAAGGCCGCACGGCAACCAAGGGCCCGCCGCCGGTGCCGGTGACCGTGGCGACGGTGGTGCAGGAGACTGTGCCGGTGCTCCTGCGGGCGATCGGCAACGTCGAGGCCTTTCGCACCGTGGCGCTCAAGGCCCGCGTCGACGGGCAGATCGTCGTGGTCAATTTCAACGAGGGCGACCCGGTCAAAAAGCGCGAGGTGCTGTTCCGCATCGATCCGCGCCCGTACGAGGCGGCGCTGCGCCAGGCGGAAGCCAATGCGCTGCGCGATCGGGCGGCGCGCGACCAGGCGCGCTCGCAGGAACGCCGCTACCAGGAGCTGCTGCAGAAGAACTTCATCTCCAAGGAAGCCTATGCGCAGATCCGCACCAACGCGGAGACTGCCGAAGCCACCGCCAAGGCGAGCCAGGCGGGGCTCGAGAATGCGCGGCTGAACCTCGAGTACTGCACCATCTACTCGCCGCTCGACGGCTATGTCGGTAAGGTGCTGCTGCAGGCCGGCAACCTGGCCAAGGCCAATGACGTCAATCCGCTGGTGGTGATCAACCAGGTGAAGCCGATCTACGTCAACTTCTCGGTGCCCGAGCAGAACCTGCCGGAAGTGCGCAAATACCAGTCTGCCGAGCCGCTGCTCGTGGACGTCGTGCCGCCCGATTCGAGCATGCCGCAGCCTTCCGGCCGGCTCATCTTCATCGACAACGCCGTGGACCCGAGCACCGGGACCATCCGCCTGCGCGCCGAGTTCGAAAACAGCGAGGCCGCCCTGTGGCCCGGCCAGTTCGTCAACGTGAGCCTGCAGCTTTATGAACAGCCCGACGCCATCGTGATCCCGTCCCAGGCGGTGCAGACCGGGCCCGACGGCCAGTACGTGTACGTGATTGGCGCCGACATGCTCGCCGAGCTGCGTCGCATCAAGGTGCTGCGCACCGACGGCGAACGCGCCATCGTTGCGAGCGGGCTGGCGAAGGGCGAGCGCGTGGTGACGCGCGGCCAGCTGCGCCTCGGACCGAAGACGCGCGTGCAGCTCGGTAAGCCCGCGGCGGAGGCCGGTTGAACTTCTGCGAGATCTGGGTCCGACGCCCGGTCATGACGGTGCTCGTCATGGCGGGCATCCTCATCTTCGGCATTGCGGCGTACCGGCTGCTGCCGGTATCGACGCTACCCAACGTCGACTTCCCGACCATCCAGGTGAGCGCGGACCTTCCGGGGGCGAGCCCCGAGACCATGGCCTCGGCCGTCGCCACGCCCCTCGAGAAGCAGTTCTCCACCATTCCGGGCATCGACGAGATGAGCTCGGTGTCGAGCCAGGGCTCGACGCGCATCACGCTGCAGTTCGCGCTCGGGCGCGACATCGACGCCGCGGCCCAGGACGTGAACTCCGCCATCGCCTCGGCCGTGCGCCAGCTGCCGGCGAGCATGCCCGCGCCGCCTTCGTTCCGCAAAGTCAATCCGGCCGACTTTCCGGTGTTTTTCCTGGCGCTCACCTCGGACGCGATACCGCTGTCGACGGTCAATGAGTACGCCGAGACTTACCTCGCGCAGCGTATCTCGACCATCACCGGCGTGGCCCAGGTGCAGGTCTTCGGTCAGCAGAAGTACGCGGTGCGTGTGCAGGTGGACCCGAGTGCGCTCGCCGCGCGCGGCGTCGGCATCAACGAGGTCGAGCAGGCCGTGTCTCAGGCGAACGTCAACCTGCCCACCGGCACGCTGTACGGCAAGGAGCGCATGTTCGCGGTGCAGGCGACCGGCCAGCTCAACGATGCCGCGGCGTTCCGGCCGGTAATCGTCACCTACCGCAACGGCTCGCCGATACGGCTGCAGGAGCTCGGGCGCGTCATCGACAGCGTGCAGAACGACAAGGTGGCCGCCTATTACAAGGACAAGCGCGGCATCGTGCTCGCGATCTTCCGCCAGCCGGGCACCAACACCATCCAGGTGGTCGACGAGGTGAGGAAGCTGCTGCCGACGTTTCGCGCCGAGGTGCCGCCGGCGATCGAGATCCAGGTGCTCTACGACCGCTCGCAGACGATTCGCGCCTCGGTCGACGAGGTGAAATTCACGTTGCTCCTCGCGCTCGCGCTGGTGGTGATGGTGATCTTCCTTTTCCTGCGCAACATCCCGGCGACCGTCATCCCGTCGATCGCGCTGCCGATGGCGATCATCGGTACCTTCTCGGTGATGTATCTGCTCAACTACAGCCTGGACAACATCTCGCTGATGGCATTGACCCTGTGCGTCGGCTTCGTGGTCGACGACGCCATCGTGATGCTCGAGAACATCACGCGGCACCTGGAGATGGGCAAGAGTCCGCTGCAGGCGACCCTCGACGGCTCGAGGGAGATCGTGTTCACCATCATCTCGATGACGGTGTCGCTCGCCGCGGTGTTCATCCCGGTGCTCTTCATGGGCGGGATCCTCGGACGCCTGCTCAACGAGTTCGCCGTGACCATCATCGCCGCGGTGCTGATCTCGGGCTTCGTCTCGCTGACGCTGACGCCGATGATGTGCAGCCGCATTCTCAAGCCGCATCGGCCTGATGAGCGCCATGGCCGCCTGTACATGGCGTTCGAGCGCGGCTTCGACAGCGTGAAGCGCGCCTACGAAGTGACGCTGCGCGCTTCGCTGCGCCACCGGCGCTCGGTCCTGGTCGTGTTTCTGGCGATCTGCGTCGCCACGGTGTGGCTCTTTGCGCGCGCGCCGAAAGGCTTCCTGCCCTCCGAGGACAGCGGACAGCTCCTGTGCTTCGTTGAAGGCCCGCAGGACATCTCGTTCGATGCCATGGTCGCCCTGCAGCGGCAGGTCGCGGAGATCGTGCGGCAGGACCCGAACGTCGATGCCGTCATGTCGTTCGTCGGCGCGGGTGGTGCCTCGAACTCGCTCAATGTCGGGCGCATCACGATCAACCTCAAGCCCTTCGACCAGCGCAAGCCGGCGGACCAGGTGGTGCGCGAGCTGCGGCCGAAGATCTCCAACATCATGGGCGCCAAGGTGTTCGTGCAGAACATCCCGGCGATCCGTATCGGCGGGCAGATCACCAAGAGCCCTTACCAGTACGTCGTGCGCAGCGCGAGCGTCGAGGAGCTCTACTACTGGGCGCCGCTCATCGAGCAGAAGCTGCGCGCCCTCGGCGGGGTGGTCGATGTTTCGAGCGACCTGCAGATCACGCGGCCGGAAGTGACGGTCCAGATCGAGCGCGAGAAAGCCTCTGCCATGGGCGTATCGGCGCAATCGATCGAGATGGCGCTGAATAACGCCTACGGCTCGCGCCAGGTCTCGACCATCTACACCTCGACCAACCAGTATTTTGTGATTTTGGAGCTGGCGCCGCGCTACCAGACCGATCCCTCGGCGTTGCCGCTGCTCTACGTGCGCTCCTCGGGCGGCGCCCTGGTGCCGCTCAATGCGGTGGCCAAGCTCGCCTTCGGCGTCGGGCCGATGCAGGTGACGCATCTGGGGCAGCTGCCGTCGGTCACGTTCTCCTTCGACCTCAGGCCGGGAATCGCGCTATCGCAAGCCATCGACCAGGTGCAGGTCGCGATGCGCGAGCTGCAGGTGCCGGCGACGCTCACCGGAACGTTCTCCGGCACCGCCCAGGCCTACCAGGCCTCGCTCGACGGCATGGGCATCCTCATCCTGCTGTCGATCGTGGTGATCTATCTGGTGCTCGGCATCCTCTACGAGAGCTTCATTCACCCGCTCACCATCCTCTCGGGCCTGCCGACCGCCGGGCTCGGCGCGCTGCTCACGCTGATGGCCTTCGGCATCGAGCTCAACATGTACGCCTTCGTCGGCATGATCATGCTGATCGGCATCGTCAAGAAGAACGCCATTATCATGATCGACTTCGCGATCGAGGCGCAGCGCAAAGAGGGTTTGTCGCCCGAGCAGGCGATCACCCAGGCGGGCCTGGTGCGCTTTCGCCCGATCATGATGACGACCATGGCGGCACTGATGGGCAGCCTGCCGATCGCGATCGGCTTCGGCGCCGGCGGCAGCGCGCGCATGCCGCTTGGCATCTCGGTAGTCGGCGGGCTGCTGGTGTCCCAGATCCTGACGCTGTACATCACGCCGGTGATCTACCTGTACTTCGAGCAGCTGCAGGCCCGGCTCAACAAATCCAAATCCACGAAAGCCGAAATTGCCCAACCCAGAGTCGCGTAGCCTGGCCGTGTTCTGCGATTTCGAGAACGTCGCGCTCGGCGTGCGCGAGGCGAAGTACGCGCAGTTCGACATGGAGAAGGTCCTCGAGCGGCTGCTGCTCAAGGGCTCGATCGTGGTGAAGAAGGCTTATTGCGACTGGGAGCGCTACAAGGAGTTCAAGGCGGCCATGCACGGCGCCTCGTTCGAGCTGATCGAGATCCCGCATCTGCGCCAGTCGGGCAAGAACTCGGCCGACATCCGCATGGTGGTCGACGCGCTCGACCTTTGCTATACCAAGCAGCACGTCGACACCTTTGTCATCGTCAGCGGCGACTCGGACTTCTCGCCGCTGGTATCCAAGCTGCGCGAGAACGCGAAGACCGTGATCGGCGTCGGCGTGAAAAACTCGAGCTCCGATCTGCTGATCGCCAACTGCGACGAGTTCATCTATTACGACGACCTGGTGCGCCAGGATGAGCAGAAGCGTCGCGCGCAGAAGAAGCGCCGGGAAACGGCCCCGGAGGGCGGGGACAAGAAACAGGAGGCGTTCGAACTGCTGCTCGAAACCCTCACCGCCCTGCTCGCCGAACGCGGCGAGGGCGAGAAGGTCTGGGGCTCGATGGTCAAGCAGGCGCTGAAGCGGCGCAAGCCCGGCTTCAACGAGTCCTACTACGGCTTCAAGGCGTTCTCCGATCTGCTGGAGGAAGCTGAAAAGAAAGGGCTTGTGAAACTTGAGCCGGACGAAAAGTCGGGCGGCCACATCATTCGCCCGGCCTAGCAAGGCCGAGCTCGCCGCTGCGGCGGGCAAGCGGCTAGCGGATGTCATCGCGCCGGACCTGCAGGTGCTCTTTTGCGGCATCAATCCCGGGCTGTACTCGGCCGCCACCGGGAATCACTTCGCGCGGCCGGGAAATCGTTTCTGGCCAGCGCTGCACGCCGCCGGGTTTACCCCGCGCCTGCTGCATCCGTCCGAGAAGCAAATCCTGCTCGATGCCGGCTACGGCCTGACCAATCTGGTGGCGCGCGCCACCGCCGGCGCCGCCGAGCTCGCACCGAGCGAGTTCGTCGCCGGCCGCAAGCGCTTGGCCACCAAAGTGCGACGTTACCGACCCCGAGTCATTGCCTTTCTGGGCATGGGCGCGTATCGCCACGCTTTCGCGACACCGGGGGCGCCCCTCGGTGAGCAGCCCGAGCCCTTCGAAGGCGCGCGCGTCTGGGTGCTGCCCAGTCCGAGCGGCCTCAATGCCGCCTACCAGCTCGACGCGCTGGTCCGGCTGCTGCGCCGCCTGAAGCGGGCCTGATCGTTGCTCGGCAGTAGCCATGGCAACCAAGCTAGAGAAGCCGCTCAAGCGAGAAGTGTCGATCGAGGGTCAGCCCTACATGCTGACCATCAGCCCCGACGGGCTGAAGCTCGTGCCCAAAGGCAAGCGTAACGGGCTCGAGCTGGCCTGGAAATCGCTGATCAGCGGCGAAGCCGCGCTCGCAACCGCGCTGAATGCCTCGCTCGCGCCGTAAGCGCGGCGACCTGCACGGCAACGCGCCCGATGAATCGCGGGTCGCGCTGCTCGTCATCGACATGATCAACGCCTTTGACTTCGAGGGCGCGAAAGCCATGCTGCCGCGCGCGC